>CALQSQ010000056.1 GCA_943333275.1 Akkermansia muciniphila | reverse complement strand
CGTGCCTGTTTTCGCCCAGCAACCGAATCAGGCTCCTCCTGCGGCACCGACACCACCCGCGAATTTTGGAAACATTCCGGTGCCGCCTCCCAAGGTCAAACCCAAGCCCGCAAATAAGAATGTGCCGATGCGCATGGTCATCGATGCAAAGTCCATGGACTTTAACCGTGAAACAAACGTAGCCATCTTCCGGGGGAAAGTAACCCTGCGATCCCAGGACATGGACATCGATTGCGAGGAACTGGAAGTCCATTTTAAAAAAGGTGCCTTGGAAGGAGAATCAGCAGAGAAAAAGCCTGCCGAAAAAAAGCCCCCCACCCCCGCACCCAAATTCGATCCAAACAAACCCAACAAACTAGAGGACGGAGCCAAGCCCGCCGATGGCAGCGAACCCAATCCCAACCAGCCCACCCAGAAAATCGAGATCGCTTACGCCCGCGGCAAAGGCAGCATCGTCACCATCGTCAAACGCGCCGCTGACAAGGGACCCACCGTTTGCAAATCCGGTGACGCCATTTTCGAGGAAAAGACCGGCAAACTCACCCTGAAAATTTTCCCTGAAGTGTCGACCCCAACCCAGCGACTCAGTGCCAACGATCGCGACACCAATATTTTCGTCGACAATCAGGGTCGGGTCAGTGCGGATGGCTCCATTCGTACCAGCCTGCTGGAAGATCAGAAGAAAACCGCCCCCAAACCAGCCCCGACCGCCACGGGAACTCCCTCCGCTCCCCCTGCGCCTGCGCTTACCCCCAAGCCATCAGCAACCCCCGCACCACCCAAACCCAACGTGGTGCCCAACAGCCCCTAGCACCGTTCCTACCTTTCCCACCTCCACCCGCTCCCCATGTCCGCCACCGCCGAAGCCGAAGAACCCCGGTCCAAAGTCCGCTCCGAAAAATACCTGCTGCACACGCACGGCCTGGTCAAAATCTATGATGGCCGTGCAGTCGTCAACGGGGTGGACATCAATGTCCGCAAGGGCGAGGTCGTGGGACTCCTGGGCCCCAATGGCGCCGGCAAGACCACCTCTTTTTACATGATCGTCGGCCTCGTGAAACCCAACGACGGCCGTGTGGTTTTTGAGGGGCAGAACGTCACCCGCGAACCCATGTACAAGCGCGCCCGACTCGGCATGGGTTACCTGCCGCAGGAGGAATCCATCTTCCGCAAGCTGACGGTCCGCCAAAACATCATGGCCATCATGGAAACCATGGACCTGGCGCGCAGTGAAAAAGAGGACCGCTGCCAGGGACTGCTGGAGCGCTTCGGCATTAACCATCTCGACAAGAATCTGGCCATCACCCTCTCAGGGGGGGAGAAGCGCCGCCTCACCATCGCACGCTCCCTCGTCAGTGAGCCCTCGCTGCTCATGCTCGACGAACCATTCTCCGGCGTCGATCCCATCGCCGTCGGCGAAATCCAGGAAATCATCATCAGCCTGCGGGAGGTCGGTCTCGCCATTCTCATCACCGACCACAACGTCCGCGAAACCCTGTCGATTGTGGACCGTGCCTATCTCATCTTTGAAGGCCAGGTCAAACGCGAGGGCCCGCGGGAGTTCCTCATCAACGATGAGTTGAGCCGCAAACTTTACCTTGGGGAAAATTTCTCCATGTAGTCCCATTTTTCGTTAACCAGAAAGGAAAGAAACAACATGCAAACAGCCAATGTAAACCTCCCCATCATCGTCACCGGCCGTCACGTCGACGTCACCGAACCCATGAGGGATTATGCCCAGAAGAAAGTGGAAAGTCTGCACCTGGACTATCCCAAAATCATTGAAGCCAAGGTGATCCTCGACGTGCCGCACGGCCACGGAGGCCCGCGACACTTCGCAGAAATCATCCTCTTCTGTGCCAATCACATCACCATTGAAGCCAGCACCGAAAGCGGAGACATCTACGCCTCCATCGACGAAACGATCAGCAAGATCGCGCGCCGGATGCGCAAGTTCAAGACCCGCCTCCTCAAGTCCCACCGGCCTCGTTCCGCCTCCATCCGCCATTTGGATGAGCACGTTTACACGACGGAACACCATGAGGATGACAACCGCGATGAGATGGAACCCGTCATCATCCACAAGGAAAATTACAAAATCCGGCCGCTCTATCCCGATGAAGCCATCACGGATCTCGAACTCAGCGACCGCTCGTTCGTCGTCTTCCACAACTCCAAGACGCACAAACTCAGCGTGCTCTTCCGTCGCAAGGATGGGGACTATGGCGTGATCGAACTCAGCGAGGAGGCCTGATCCCCTCAAGTCTACCCCTCGTAGAGGGCGAGGTAACGAGACCACACCACTAGGCAGGGGTCTCGTCACCCCGCCCTCTACCCAAATCATGGATATCGATCTCGTCACCATTTTCCCGGAAATGTGCGCCGCGCCGCTGGCGTGCAGCATCGTGGGCCGTGCGCAGGAAAAAGGCCTCCTCGTGCTCCGCATCCACGATCTGCGTCAATGGGCCACAGACAAGCATCGCAGCGTGGATGACGTGCCCTACGGCGGCGGGCAGGGCATGGTCATGAAACCCGAACCCTTCTTCGCCTGCGTCGAGGCCCTGCGCCGCGATGATACCCGGGTCGTGCTCATGACCCCGCAGGGACAGCGATTGGACCAACCGCTTGTCGAATCGCTCGCCGCCGCGGCCACGCATCTTATCATCCTCTGCGGCCATTACGAGGGCGTGGATCATCGCGTCGTCGAGCACTTGGTGGATATGGAAATCAGCATCGGCGATTACATTCTCACCAACGGAGCCATCGCCGCCAATATTCTGATCGATGCCATGACCCGCCTCATCCCCGGAGTCCTCGGAGACGAACGCAGCGCGGTGGAGGAATCCTTCTCCCATGGCCTGCTGGAAGCCCCGTGCTACACGCGCCCCGTTGACTTCCGCGGACTTCCTGTCCCCGAAATTTTACTCAGCGGACATCACGAAAATATCCGCGCTTGGAAACACCAGCGCAGCCTGGAACGCACAGCGCAGAACCGCCCGGACCTGCTGCCGCAAACTGAGTCTGCAGCTAAACGGTGAAATTTGCCACGCAAACCAGTTGGGGTCATTACGAAATCAGGATTGTCCAATCAGGACAAGTTTACGAATCTTGGCGTGTGAGACTTCCTTTTATTTTACTCATCCTGCTGATGACATTCCTTCCCCCTTTCGTGCCTGTGTCATCTGCGGAAATCATTCCGGGACGCTCAGTGGTGGCCTCGCGTTACGGCATTGTGGCGGCCAGCCAGCCGCTGGCGGCGGCGGCGGGGGTGCGGATTCTGGATGCGGGTGGCAACGCGGTGGATGCGGCGATCGCTGCCAATGCCGTCATGGGCGTCTGTGAACCGTGTGGAAACGGAATCGGCGGCGACCTCTTTGCGCTCTATTCGGAGGCCAGGACCGGCCGGGTCTATGGACTGAATGCCAGCGGCTGGTCCGCTGCTACGCTGTCGCCCCAGTTCCTCGCTGACCGGGGGTTCACCCAAATGCCCCAGACGGGAATTTTCACCGTAACCGTTCCGGGGGCAGTGGCCGGATGGGACGCTCTGCGAGAGAAATTTGGCACGCTGCCGTTCGCACAACTTTTGGAACCCGCCGCGCGCATCGCGGAGGAGGGATTCCCCGTCATGGAAGTGACCGCCCGCATTTGGGCGGGATCGGAGGCTTGGTTGCGGGAAATACCAGAGGCGGCGAAGACCTGGCTGATCGATGGGCATGCCCCAAAAGCCGGGGAGCTTTTCAAAAACCCCGCACTCGCCGCAAGTCTGCGAAAAATTGCCGAAAATGGACGTGCCGGATTCTACGAGGGCGACACCGCGCGAGCCATCGCCACGGCTTCGCCGGAGGCTTCCGGAGTGATCGGCCTGGCGGATCTGGCGGAATTCCGCACGGAATGGGTGGAGCCCATCTCGGTGAACTACCGGGGATGGCAGGTTTATGAAATCCCGCCCAATACCCAGGGCATCGCCGCCCTGATGATGCTCAATCTCATGCAGTCCTTTCCCATCAGGGAATGGGGACTGCATTCGCCGCAGGCCATGCATGTCATGATCGAAGCCAAAAAACTCGCCTACGCCGACATGCTTGCGGCCGTCGGCGACCAGCATTTCTCCAAAGTCCCCGTCGCAGAAATGCTCGATCAGCAGCGCGCCGCCGAACGCGCCCGGAACATCGATCCCGACAAGGCCGCTCCAAAAGTGGCACCGGATCAACTGCCCGGCGTCACCGGCAGCAAGGGAAACGACACCATTTATCTCACCGTCGTGGATCGGCACGGGAATATCGTCTCGCTCATCCAGAGCAATTACATGGGATTCGGATCGGGCATCGTCCCGGCAAAGGGCGGCTTCATGCTTCAGAACCGTGGCGCACTTTTCACGCTGGTTCCCGGTCAGCCCAATACCCTCGCCCCGCGCAAACGCCCGCTGCACACGATCATCCCGGGCTTCATGGAAAAGGATGGGACGCGCATCGGTTTCGGAATCATGGGGGGCTGGAATCAGGCTCAGGCGCATGCCCAGTTTGTTTCCAACATTGCCGATCACGGCCTGACCATCCAGCAGGCGCTTGAGGCCGGCAGATTTACCAAGGGTAGTTTTGCAGGAAATGATGTTCAGATTGAATCCAGCGTGCCGGATGCCACGCTCCGGGAATTGACCGCGAAAGGCCACGAGATCACGGTCGTTGGACCGAGAACGTCCACCTTCGGATTCGGCCAGGCCGTCATGGCCAACCCCGACGGTGTTCATTTCGGGGCCTCCGATCCCCGCCACGATGGTGCCGCCATCCCGCAGGTGCTCGCCCCTCGTTGATCCGTCAGACTTCAACGGGACTAGGGGAATCCCTCATTCCCCCGTTCACGGCCTGAAATAGAGTTGATCCTCTGGACTTTAAGGGCACCTTAAAGTCATGGTGCCATCAGCCCTGACCGGGCCACCCGCCGCGATTTCACCTCATCAACCATGCGACCCATCGTTTTCACCCTCCTTCTAGCCACTGCTATGTCCGCCGTGGCCCAGGAAAAAATCACCTATCAGGACCACGTTCGTCCTGTGTTTGAGAATCGCTGTCTCAACTGCCACAACCCCGACAAGAAAAAGGGCGGCCTCGATCTCAGTTCCTACGCCACTACGCTGGCCGGCGGAAGCAGTGGCATCACTGTGGATCCGGGCGATGCCAACTCCGCGCTGCTCAAGTGCGTTAAATTTGAAAAGGAGCCTTTCATGCCGCCGAAGAGCGACAAAATTCCCGCTCCGGAAATTGATCTCATCGCCAAGTGGATCGAAGGGGGCTTACTCGAATCCGGCACCAGCAGCGCGAAAGTTAAGAAGAAGCAAAATTTCGAAATGGTGGTGTCCGGTAATGCGCTGGGCAAGCCCGAGGGCCCGCCACCCATGCCTGAGCAACTGCTGCTGGACCCCGTCATCGAATCCCCCCGCGCCAATTCCATCACCAGCCTGGCCCTGAGTCCCTGGGCGCCCCTTGTGGCCATTGCCGGGACGCGTCAGGTGCTCCTCTACCATTCTGAAAATGGATCGCTGCTCGGCGTGCTCCCGTATCCCGAAGGCAGCCCCGAATGCGTTGGCTTCAGCCGCAATGGCAGCATCGTTTACGCCGGTGGTGGCAAGTCCGGGAAGAAAGGGTTCGTAACCTTGTGGGAGGTGAAGACCGGCAAGCGCGTGGCCACCGTGGGCGACGAGTTCGACACTGTCCTGGCCTGCGACATTACGCCGGACCACAAACTGGTTGCCCTCGGCGGCGGCGGACGCAAAGTTCGGATCTACGATACCGCCACTGCCCGCTGCGTCACCACCATCAAGAAGCATACCGATTACATCCTCTGCTGCGCTTTCAGCCCGGACGGCGTACTGCTGGCCAGCGGAGATCGCAATGGTGGTCTCTATGTTTGGGAAAGCGCCACCGGCAATGAGTTCTACAACCTCAAGGGCCACGAGAAAGCTGTCCGTGCCGTAAGCTGGCGGCCAGACTCCAACGTTGTCGCCTCCGCCAGTGAGGATGGAACCGTTCGCTGGTGGGAAATTCAGGGCGGCACCCTGATCAAGAATTTTCCCGCCCATGGCGGTGCCGGGGTGCTCAGCATCAAATACGGATCGGATGCCAGCCTCATCACCGGCGGTCGCGATGGCAAAGTCCGTCTCTTCGCACCGGACGGAACGCAGAAACGTGAGTTCGTCCCTGCCAGCGGGGCCATGATCATGCAGGCAGCCCTCACTCCGGATGGCACGCATTTCATCACTGGAAGCTTCAATGGCGAAGTGAAAGTTTGGGACACGGTCAAGGAGCCTGCAGAGGTCCCCGCCATCAACATTGTCGCCAATCCGCCCTCCATCGCCACCAGACTCGCCGCCCTCGAGGCCGATCTAGCAGCCAAGCAGGGTGGCGTCACCGCCGCGCAGGCCGCTGCCGCTGAGAAAGAAAAGGCCGTGGCGGCTGCACAGGCCGAAGTCACTGCGGTGCAGCAACAAATCGCCGCCCTCAAAGTTGAGCAGCAAAAGGCCGGATCCCTCAAGGAACAAATCCAGGCGGCCCTCACCAAACTCCAGGCAGCCAAGGTCAAATTCACCGCCGACCTCACCGAGGCCCAGGCCCAACTCGCCGCCCTGCCCAAACCGGCCGCCCCCCCTCCCCCTCCCGCCAACGGCGCAATCGAACCCGCCACCACCGCGCTGCAAGAAGCCGCGCAGGCTGAAGCCGCTGCATCGGAAATCAGTGTGGCCCTCGCCGAGGCCCGCATCAAGGACCTCACCGAGATCCTCGCCAAGCACGACACCGAAATCGCCGCGCTCACCGCCCGCATGCCCCAGACCGAGCAGCAAATGGCCGCCATGGGAGCCAAGGTCGTCGAAATGGAGGCCGCCATGCCTGTCAAAGTGCAGGCCATCGATGCCGCGCAGAAAATTTACGCCGAAGCCAAGGGCGCCATCGATGCCGCCGCCGGGGCTGTTGCTGGCGTCCAGCAAGTCATGAATCAATGGCTGGCTGCGCGGGCAAACAAGACCGTGATCCTCACCCGTTCGGAAATTGAAACGCTCAAGGATTCCGTGGAAAGCCTCAAGCTGGAAATCCCCGGACTCGAATCAGAAATCAAGGCCATCAACGAGGCCAAGCCCGCCGCCGAGGCCAAGGTCGCCGCCGAAACCAAGGCAATCGCCGATGCCAAGGCTGCGGTGCCTCCGCCCGCTCCGGAGGAAATTGCCAAGTTGGAAAAGAAGCTCGAAGTCACGCAGCAGGAGGTTCCCAAATTGACTCAGAAGCTGGCCACCGCGACCAAGCGTCTCGCCGAAGCGCAGCAGGAACTCCCTGCCACCGAAGCCAAGCTCGCGGAAAAACAACAGGCCGCCGACGCTGCCCTGCAGGCCTATCAGGCTCTCCTGCCCAAGCAGGGATAACGCCGGTTTGTGCTCCCGGATAAGCCCCCTCTTCACACGGGTTTCCGTCCATGAATTACTGCGCTTTTCCCTCGCGCCCCTGCCAAGTCACGCTACCATCCCGGCCATGATGACGGAACTCCCCACCCTGCCCCCTACCGAAACCGAAGCTGATGTCGCGGCCATCGACGAATTGCGCGTGCTTTTTACCAAAATCCGCGCGGAACTCAGCAAAGTCATTATTGGGCAGGACGCCGTCATTGAGAAATTGTTGATCTGCATTTTCGCCCGCGGCCATGCTCTGCTCATGGGGGTTCCCGGCCTGGCCAAGACGCTCCTCATTCATTCGCTGGCGGACCTCATGAACCTCAAGTTCAGCCGCGTCCAGTTCACCCCGGATCTCATGCCCAGTGACATCACCGGCACGGAAATTCTTCAGGACGGAGACGGCACCAACAAGCGGGCGTTCGAATTCGTCAAAGGCCCGATCTTCGCCAACATCGTGCTCGCGGACGAAATCAACCGCACCCCTCCCAAGACCCAGGCCGCCCTGCTCCAGGCGATGCAGGAACAAAAGGTCAACACCGGAAAACATCAGTTTACGCTCGAGCCTCCCTTTTTCGTCCTTGCCACGCAGAACCCCATCGAACAGGAGGGCACTTATCCGCTTCCAGAGGCGCAGTTGGACCGCTTCATGTTCCTCATCAATGTCGGATATCCCAGCGCCAGCGAGGAACTCCAGATCGCCAAGTCCACTACCGGTGGAGCCACTCCTGAAATTAACAAAATCCTCTCCGCCGCCGATATCCTCCGGTTCCAAAAAATCGTGCGTCTCGTGCCCGTGCCCGAACACGTTTACGAGCGCTGCGTTTCCATCGTCCGCAAATGCCGCCCCGCCGGAGCGGAAGCGCCCGAATGGATTAAGAAATGGGTCATGTGGGGTCCCGGCCCCCGCGCCGTCCAATATCTGGTCCTCGGTGCCAAGGCCCGTGCCGTCCTGCAAGGCAGCTACATCGTCCGTACGGAGGATGTCCACGCGGTCGCCGAGCCGGTGCTCGCGCACCGCATCCTCGTGAATTTCCACGCTGAAAGCGAAGGCATCAACAGCGCGGAAATTATCCGGCGGATCATCGCCGAGGAATAATTTCCGGTTACTCGCTCACCTCAACCCATCCACGAACATGACTCATCTTCGTTTTCTCACCGCGCTTATATCCGTCAGTGCTCTCGGCCTTTCGATTTCCTCCGCAGAGTGGACCCAGTGGCGGGGGCCGGACCGGGCAGGCCGGGCCGCAGACAAGAATCTCCTCAAGGAATGGCCTGCGGATGGACCGCCGCTGGTCTGGCAATGCGAAGGATTGGGCAAGGGATTCTCCTCCATTTCAATCGCGGCGGGGCGGATTTACACCATGGGGGAAAAACAGGGCTCGCAATGGCTGATCTGTCTGGATGCGAAAAATCATACGGAGATTTGGGCCACGAAAGTCGGCGATGGCGGTGATTCGCCCAATGGAACACCGACGATCGACGATGGCATGGTTTACGCCGTGGATCGCCATGGTAACGTGCTCTGCGCGGAGATCCCCACGGGGAAGGAAATCTGGCGCGCCAATTTCGGGAAAGATTTCGGGGGCCAGATGATGTCCGGCTGGGGTTACAGCGAAAGCCCGCTCATCGATGGCAAAAAAGTAATCCTCACACCCGGCGGCAAGGAAGCGCTGATGGTCGCCCTCGATAAGAAGACAGGCAAAGTCATTTGGAAAACCAAGAGCCCGGATCTTGGCGACAAAGGCCAGGACGGGGCGGGTTACACCGGCGCAGTCATCAGCAATGGTGCCGGCGTGAAACAATATGTGAATCTGCTCGGGCGCGCTGTGGTCGGCGTCTCCGCCGAAACCGGCGAGCTGCTCTGGCACTACAACAAAATGATCAACGGCACCGCCAACATCCCCACTCCGCTGGTCTCGGGCGATTTCGTTTTCGCCTCCACCGGCTATGGCGCGGGCGCGGCGCTGCTCAAATTGAAGAAGTCCGGCAAGGGCGTAGAGGCCGAAGAAGTTTATTTCCTGGAGTCCGGAACGTTTCAAAATCACCACGGCGGCATGGTCATGAATGGCGATGTCCTTTACGCCGGAAATGGCCACAACAACGGCTTCCCCATCTGCCTCAATTGGAAGACCGGCAAGGTCGTCTGGGGCGAGGAACGCCACAGTGCTGGTCGCGAAAGTGCGGCGGTTCTGCTGGTGGATGGCAATCTAATTTACCGCTACCAAAATGGCGTCTGCGCGCTGGTGGAAGCCTCCACCAAGGGCTACAAGGAGCGCGGCTCCTTCAAGGAAAAAGTCCCCGGCGGTCCCGCCTGGGCGCATCCCGTCGTGGACGGCGGCCTGCTCTATCTGCGGCAGGACGATGCCCTCATGTGCTACGACCTGCGTGCTAAAAAGTAACCCTGGCCGCAAATAAGCGCAGAAGGCGCAAACATAGAAAATGTCCCGTACGTGGCCGGCTGAAATTTGTCCACCTCAAGGGTGCGCACCCAATACACTCCCCAGTCTCCTTCTTGCGTCTTTTGCGCTTTTTTGCGGCCATCATTTCCTATCGATTACGCATCCTACCAGTCGTCGTGCTCGCGATTGTGGCGCTGGCGGGCTTGGTGGTGGCTTTCACGTTTGGCGCGGCGTTCGATCGTCATCTGCCGCTTCTTCCGGTTCTTTCGCAGCTCGCCGATTTCCTCATCGAGCTTGAGAAACCCCGCGAATCTTCCCGCATCGAGTTTCCCCTGCTCCAAAGCGGGACGGATGGCGCAACCGCGATCCGTTCCGTGTTTGCAATCGTGGAACTGGCACTGGCTTGCCAGTTCGGAAATGTCCGCGAAACGTTCGCGCAACGTCGTCTCATCCGTCCACATGTGGACTTCGCGGATACCGGGGTTGTCGATGAGGATGCCGCCCGTCGGCAGGATCATGAGTTCGCGGGCCGTCGTGGTGTGACGGCCCTTGCCGGTGAGTTCGTTGACTTCATCGGTCCACTGGTATTCGTCGCCGAGCAGTTGATTGATGACGGAGGACTTCCCCACCCCGCTGGAACCAATCAGCGTGAGGGAAACGCCGCGCTGCAAATAGGGTTTGAGCACGGAAAGGCTGCGGCCCCGCACGGCGGTGGTGATGTGCACGTCGGCATGGGAATTCAACTCGCGGATCGCCTCGGCGGCAGCCTGATTTTCCTTCGGCGTGCAGAGGTCGGACTTGTTCACCAGCACTACGGCCTTGGCCCCGCTGCGGCCAATGATGGCGAAATACCGCTCCATGCGGCGCAGGCTGAAATCGGTGCTCGCATCCGTCACCACCACGACGATGTCCACGTTGGCAGCAATGACCTGCTCCTCGGTGCTGCGACCCGGAGCCTTGCGGGAAAGACATGTCTGGCGCGTCAGGCGGGCGCGGATCACACTCTCCTCGCCCTCGCCCCCGACATCCAGCGCCACCCAGTCCCCCACCGCCGGCAGATCTGCATCCGTCGCGGCATCGTGGTAAACCTTCCCGCTCATGATCACCTCCAGCTCCTCGCCATCTCCGAGCAGCGCGCCATAGGAAATCTTGTTGTCACGCAGCAAGCGGGCCGGTTTCCAGCCTTGGGCACGGAAAGGCGCGAACTCTTTGGCAAAGGCGGCATTCCAGCCGAGATCTTTGAGCGTCATGGCGGGAGTTTACGAAACATCCTGGGGAAGCTCAACGCGGAAACGCAAACGGGCGGACGTTTCCGTCCGCCGCGTTGCGAAATTGATTCCAAGCGCAAGGCCTAGTTGGAGGCTGCCACGGCAGTGTCCACATTGACCCGGCGGCCATCCTTGTCGAAACGCACGCGGCCATCGACGAGGGAGAAAATGGTGTGGTCGCGGCCGATGCCGACGCCGGCTCCGGGCACCCATTTGGTGCCGCGCTGGCGGATGATGATGTTGCCGGCGATGACGGCTTCGCCGCCGAAGCATTTGACACCGAGACGTTTGCTGCGGCTGTCGCGTCCGTTTTTGACGCTTCCTTGTCCTTTTTTATGGGCCATGAGAGGGGAGAGTTAGTGGGTGAAAATGAGTGGGTGGGGACTAGACGGTGATGGTCTCGATCTGCACGCGGGTCAGATGACGGCGGCTGCCGATGGTCTTGTGGTAGCCTTTGCGCTTCTTGTATTTGAAAGCAATCACCTTGGGGCCGCGGTGCTGGTTGAGCACCTTGCCGGTGACCTTCGCGCCTTCGAGGACGGGGTCGCCGATCCGGATGTCGCCATCTTTCGAATACAACAGCACTTCGTTGAAAACGGCCGTGTCACCGGAGGCTCCGGTCAGTTTGTCGAAGTCCAGTTTGTCGCCGACAGCAACCTTGTGTTGTTTGCCGCCAGTTTTGATGATTGCGTATGCCATAGCCGTTGAAGTAAAGTGTAAGGATCAGAAAAGGGAATTTCCCGAAGGTCCGGAGCGGTGCAGAATCAACACCCAGACCCGAGGGGCGGCGAAACTCCCACAAGGACCGGAGACTGGCAAGCGGATTTTTTGGATCAAATCTCCGCCGCAGCCCTTCCCGGAGGGGGCACTTTGGCCGGTAGCGTGGGAATGGCGGAACCGAATGCAAATGAAATAGGTCTTGCGGGCAGTCGCCTCCGCTTTATTTTCTGATTTGAGAACCGTTTCTGCCCCGGTGCCATTTGTCATCTGAAAGTCGACAAGCAAGTTCTCGGCCATTGCAGCCCGACCCAAACCATACCAAGTGCGATGAAACACTCAATCACCACTTCACCAGGAAATAACCCTTTTGGCACCCGGAATAATCTCGCGGCAAAAAATTTGCTGCTGCAGCTTGGCAGCCTACTGATCTTCCCTTTGTTCGCCCTAGCGGCCAAATCAAACCGGACGGAGAGCGGTGCAGAAGGCGGGGAGGCGTATGAGGAAATTAAACCATCCGGCACCCTACTGGTGGGTTTCAAATATCGGATCGCGGATCTTTCTGACACTGTCCACGTTCCCGCCATCAAAGCGCTTCAACCCATCTACCAATCTGCCCAGGGGCTGATCCTAGGCGAATTGCAGGGAGAACCTGGCGGCACTCTGGAGACGATTCAGGCAAAGAAGGGTTATGCCGTCGGCGGGATTCAGACCCGCGCTGGGTGGACCTTGGACCGCTTTAAAATCAGATTCACGCGCGTCATTGAAACAGGTGGAGCGCTGAACCCCAAGGACGCCTACGAGAGCGAATGGCTGGGAGGTTGGGGAGGAGGACGAACGACCACCATGGGTTATGACAGTCAGCCCGTAGTCGGGATCTTTGGTAAAAAGTCAAAGATCGCTCTTTCGATCGGCCTCGTATATCTCGACAACAGTTTTGCACGGCCCGGAGATCATATCGAAATCGCACCTCCCAAACGCAAGGAGCCAGAGACAACACCCCCCCCGAAGAAATCCCCAGAGGAACCCGTGCCCACCACCCCCGAGCCAAAGACCGCCAGCCCAGATAAGGCGCCACGGCCCACCCTTCTAAAACCAGACCGCGAATGGAACAACACGCAGGGGCAATCCTTCACCGGCACCTATCGACGTTGCGACGGAACGACTGTCTGGATCCGGTCCTCCAAGGGCGAGGTCTCAGTTCCACTGGCTTCCCTTGCATCCGACGATCAAGCGGCGGTCGGGGAATTTCAGCGCGACTTTAGCTGGAAACTACCCTCTGCCAAATGGCCGGGGGTCATCAGCGCTCCAGCGACGCGCCCAGCGGGAAAAGTGATCGGACTGCCCCGCGATGCGCTGCCCGTTTACCGGACCTTCAGTTTTGAATTTCAGTCTGATCAAGAATTGTCGCCGCAGGTGGTCGGCGAATTTGGACGCACCTTTGAAGCCACCAGTGAACTGTTCGCTCATCTTCCCTGGGACATTCGACCGGCACCTCCGGATGGCAAATATCAAAAAGTGCGCCTCTATTCAAAACGCGCCGACTTCATGACTGCGCTCGGTGTCACCAACGTTGGCAGCGCGCAAATTCTCGGACTCTACCGCCCCAGCGATCGAATCATCCACATCCCGCTGGAGAGCCTGCTCGAAGGCCGGAGCCTGACCAACGGCACCCTGCGCCATGAACTGGCCCACCAGATGATGCACGACATGCTCTCCGTCATCCCCTGGTGGGTGGCGGAAGGAACAGCGGAATATGTTCGGATCATCCCCTGGAGCAGCGCAGGCTATGATTGCAGCGCCGTGAACAAGCCCGCCGTCATGAAATCCCTCGCCGCTGAAGGCCCCCTCGACAGGCAGGCCTTCAAAGAAATCCTCACCGACAGCATTGTCGGCACCCTCGAGGCGCACACCACGCACACTCTCACCGAAGCCCGCGCGAAGTTAAAGGGGTATCTGCTGGATATCCGGCAGGACCGCGCGGACATGCTCGCCGGCAAAAAAACCACCCGCGCCGTCAAAGGCATCGAGAGGAAACTACAAGCGGGAACAATCTTTCACACCGCCAAGGACGAAGGCCGCGCCCTAATGCTCAGGTATCATGCTGCGAAAACGCTGGTTTATTACCTCCAGCATCTCGAAGGCGATGGCAAAGGAGCAAAGATGCTCTCATTGATGTGGCACCTGCGCCAATGGACGGATGAACTCAACGCCCAGCGCCCCCCTTTCGAAAAAAAAGCCGAGGAATTCCGAACCGCATTCACATCCATTGAAGACCGCCTCAAGGCCTTCAGCAAGATGGAGACAGCCTACCAGGAGGCCCTTCGGAATTGGAAAATCAGTAACTCCGGACGCTCCACGAACATTCCCAAGCCACTGGCCCCGGAAGAGGAACTACTCAACCTGCTCCCAAACGTTCCGGATTGCACACCCTTCACTGCCGTAAAAATGCAGGCCCGCTGGGATGAGATTGCCAGCAAGACGCTCGTTAAGACTCCCGACGCAATCTACGAGGACATTATCAAAGCCTTCAAAAATCGGAAAATCGAGTTCCCTCGCCAGTGACGCCACCTGAGTGATGTTCGCCCCCTTCCAGTGGAATCCTCATCTCCCCCATTCAGGCACCTCTCCAGCTAAACCGCATTTTCTTTGGGATCATGGCTTCGTGTTCCTGGGAAAAGCCCCTGATTGCGTTTCCCCTCGGTTCGGTTTAAAAACGGGCTCATCCACACCCCACTCCGCCCATGCCTTCGATGCCCCCTCAGACGAAACGACTCCTGATTGCCGCCCTCCTCATGGCAACCGCCAGTCGGGCCCGTGCAGACGTCATCATCCATGACATTGGCAATAACGCCGGGTTAACGCTAAGAGACTTGGGTGCGGATTTCGTGTACGGCTGCGCGGTACTGGCCATCGGACTGATGGTCAGCGTCTTCCTTTATCGGAGAAAATAAATCACCAGATGGGGCGCTTTCCCCTCCGATTCTGATCCGCGGGAACTCAAATCCGGAATTGTGCCGGCGGCATTTCCCGCCTAATTTTCCCTATGAACCACGGCCACCCACACCTTCCCAACCCGCGCATCGAGGAACGACGAAAGGCCGGACCCCATGTGACGGGAGACGAGCACATCGGATTCAACGGCCGGCTGGCGTTGATCATCACCAAGGCCGTCAGCACCATGTGGTGCGCCTACCTCTTTGCCGGAATCGCGCTCATCAGCCTGCCCGCCGCCTTGACGGGAGGGACTGCCGCCATTGTTTCCTGGGTGGCCCAGACCTTTCTGCAACTGGTCCTGCTCTCGGTGATCATGGTCGGGCAAAAAGTCGCCGCCCAGGCCTCTGACAAACAGTCCCTCCAGACCTACCGCGATGCCGAGGCCCTGCTGAAGATCCAGGACGAACTGCACCGCCTGCTCAAGATCAACAACCACCTGACCGAGGAAATCCACCAGTTGCTCGTGGAAAAGGCCCCCCGCCAACCGGAGTGACCGGGTGGCCAGCCAGGCGCGCCTTTTATTCAAATCGAAGCCGGCCGAAGCCAGGTAGCGCCTGCCCCGAACGTTTCTATTTCTCTCTGAGAAAAGGTGGCTCGCACCGCAATGGGAGAAATCAGATTGTGGTTGGCCGGTCAACGAATTGGCGGTATGACGGGCGGATGGACCCGGCTCACCTTTCGGAAAGCTACACGGATATTTTCAACGCTCGCGGGCATGTCTACAACGAGGCGGGATCGCGGTGCCCGCTTGCCAGGGAGGCCGAGCGCGCGGCCTTGCTGGATCGGCTGGAACTCGCGCCGGGCCAGGTGGTGGTGGATCTCCCGGCGGGTGGCGGCTACCTGGCGGATGGCATCCGCGCGCGGTGGGGTGGGAGCATCAGGGTGATCTGTGTGGAGCCAGCGGTGCGTTTTGCAGCGGTGATCCATCCCGACTTTGAGGTAAGAAATGATGAACTGGCCGCCTTGTCCCTCGGCAGCGGGAGTGTGGAACGCATCGGCAGTCTGGCTGGACTGCATCACGTGGACAACCGGATGGCCTGCTACCGGGACTGGTGGCGGGTTCTTAAGCCGGGCGGCAGATTGGTGGTGGCGGATGTGGAGGTGGGCACGGGCACGGCGGGGTTTCTCAATGAGTTTGTGCACGCCCATACTCCCGGCGGCCATGTGGGGAAGTTTTTCCGATCGGGTGAGTGGGAACACGAATTGACCGCGGCGGGATTTTGCGACGTCCGGGAGGAGTCCGTCGCCGTGCCGTGGGTCTTTGCAGAGGTGGCGGAAATGACCCAATTTTGCCGGACGATGTTTGCCGTGGAACTGGCCACCCCCGCACAAGTGCAGGCAGCCATTGAACATTACCTCGGCTGGTTCACCGCGAACGGTCGCGTCCACATGAACTGGCGGCTGCGCTATGCCGTGGCAACGAAGGGTCATCCCTCGGCCTAGGCCAGACTGACGCCCGACCGCGGGCTGTCCATCCGTTGGCCTCGGCAGACCCGGTCAAATTCTCGTTCCTCTGAGAAAATGTCGCTCGTGAATTCCCCCGCTCCGTTGGCGCTCACTTCAGCATTTTCTCCGAGAAAATGCCACTCCCATGCCCCAATGTTCCACCGAGCGGGATTCTCGAAAGTGAGAAAATGAGGCCCCGGCGTTGAATTGCAACTCGCTTTCGATGCCGGGGATTCCCCGGCGTTAAATTGCAACTCGCCTTCGATGCCGGGGATTCCCCGGCGTGGAATTGCAACTCGCCTTCAATGCCGGGGATTCCCCGGCGTCAATCTGTAACGCGGGATCGATGCCGGGGATTCCCCGACGTCAATCTGTAACGCGGGATCGGTGCCGGGGATTCCCCGGCGTCAATCTGTAACGCGGGATCGGTGCCGGGGATTCCCCGGCGTTAATCTGCAACGCGGGATCAATGCCGGGGATTCCCCTGCGTCAATCTGTCACACGATTTTGCCTCCGTGGTGGCCCCGGCGTAGAATTGGAAGGCAGGGCGGTCTCGGTGGCGGTCCCAAGGCCTACTTTCTAGATCCACCCGCCCCCCGCAATCGCTTGCCCAGCCCCACGTTGCTCCACTGCAAGAATCCACGCCCCTCCCGTGGCGTGCCAGCCATGACGATGGATGGGAGTTCACAGAATCGTGAGGTGCCTTCCCTTAGTCCGACGGTTTTCTTGGTAGAGGAGTGGCGGGAAGAGGCGGACGAAAGCCATGACGGTAACGCTCGGATTTCCTCCAAATTCCCTCGGTGATGAAGCCGCCTGAACTCATAGGATAGGTCCTAGGATCTAAAGGTTCACTAATCCAGAGCAAGTAATCCCACTTTTGGATGGCGATCCAATCGAAGAGTCCTTTGGCAGACCTCAGCGAGGTCTCTTCTGGCTCTTGCACGTCCAAATATAGGTAACGCAAACCAATCTCCACCCCTTGAGTGATTTTTTGAATCACGGCAGAAAGTTCCTCAAGCGTGGTGGGCACATCATTGACGAAGATGCCCTCCTCTCTCAGACTGATACGGAGCAAGCAGGCAGTCGATCCTGGGATTTTCACCAAAGACGGGTTTTCTGCTCCTTCTGCTCCAACAAGTTCTCGCGAACTGCGCGGGTCGTCTTGGTCATACGGAGGAAAATCATATCGCGTCGCTAGCCCACCCTCGATTCGCCATCGTACCGACAAACCTAACCCCGATCTAGCGTGGTCGTCCAACACGTGACTAAATTGAAGAAAATTGAGATTATCCGCGACGGTGAAAAGGAACCGCGCATCGGGATTAGGATCCAACTTAGCGTCATGCAGTTCCTCAAGCGATGCGAACTTCAATGGATCGGCCGCGAACCTGAATGGGTCGGCCGCGAACCTTCGATGGGTATAGGAATTTCCATCATAATAAAACTCAAGGGGCCTTTGGGACTGCCGATACACCAGAAATCCTAAGCTCACAATGCTCAAGTAGATCGCTGCCCAGATTGCGATGACACGCATTCGTTTCATTTGGAACAAGGTTAGCACCTGTGGGGCCGCGTGGTCGAGGGAATACTCGCCAGAGAAGGGCACGCTTGTTTAAGCCAGCCCGACAACTTTCCTGCCGACCCAGTAGATGACGAGGAGGGCGAGGAGGGTGCCGCCCCACCAGGGGTCGCACCAGAGGCGGGTGCGTTGTTCCTGGAGTTTGGGTTCGGGGAGGAGGTTGATCTGGCTGAGGAGGGTGGCGAGGTCGTTGGTGGTGCCGGATTTGCCGTTGGTGATGGCGGCGATTTCCTTGAGGATGGCGGGTTGGGCGGGGAGGCCGACTTTCTCGATGCTGGGGATGGTGACTTCGAGTTTGGTCTGGAGCTTGCGTTCGATGCTGGGGCAGGAGATGGCGACCTGGTAGGTGCCGCCTTCGCGGGGGGTGAATTCGCCCTGGCGGAGGCCCCACTCGGCGTTCTCGGTGGTGAGGTCGATGGTCTCGGTGGTGCCGCTGGGGGCGGTGAGGGTGATGGTGACCTGGCCGGTGGAGAGGGGGACGCCGAGCTTGTCCATGACGGTGGTGTTGAGGCGGATTTTCTCGCCGCGGCGGGGGTTCTCGGGGTTGTAGAAGAAGCGCATGCCTTCTTCCTGGGCGAGGTGGCGCTGGTGGGACATCCAGCGGACGACCTGGCCCCAGAAGCGGTAGTGGTAGGTGTCTTCGACGCCTTTGCGCCAGCGCCAGGCGGAGTCGGTGCCCATGTAGAGGACTTTGCCATTTCCCTGGTTCTTGGTGACGAGGAGGGGGATGCGGCCGTGGTCGTTGCGGGCCATCTGGTGGACGGCGAGGACTTCGGTGCCGGGTTTGGCTTTGAGGACGGGGGCGTACCAGTAGAAGCCGGGGAGGCCTTTCCAGACGACTTGGTTGGCGGCGGGATCGGTGGCGAGCATGGTGAGCCAGTGGTCGCGGCCGCGGAAGGTGAGGTCGAGGTGGGCTTCGACGCTGGAGGCCATGCCGATGCTTTTGGCGAAGTCTGTCTCGACGGGGAGGAGGTCGGCGAGGTCGGTTTCAGCGAGGGTGCGCTGGCGGCCGAGGGGTCCGGGGAGGAAGATGAGGCCGCTGGCTTGCTGCTCGACGAGGCCTTTGATCATGGTGCAATTTTCCTTGGTGAGCTGGCCGTCGATGCCGACGTCGCCGATGAAGATGACGTCGTAGCCCTGGAGGTCTTCCTTGTTGGGGGGGAATTCGTTTAAATAACCGATGCCTGCGCCCATGCCGAGCTGGGGATGGTAGAGGATGGTATTGACGGAGACGCCGGGATCGCGCATGAGGGCATTGCGGAGGTAGCGGAATTCCCAGCGGGGCTGGGAGTCGATGACGAGGACTTTGAGGGTCTCTTTGCGGACGGCGAGGCGGAAGGGCTTTTCGTTGTTTTCCTTGAAGGTCTCCTCGGCTTCGACGGGCAGGCTGACTTTGAATTCGCCATCGCCTTCCTCCTGCGGGGTGAGCACGACCATTTCCTGCGTCTGGCCCATGGGCGGGAGGGTGATGGGCTTGGTGCTGACGACGGCTCCGGTGGGTGAGGCAATGGAAAGGGTGCTGCGGACTTCGCGGTTGAGGCGGTTCTGCAGCGTGACCATGACGCTGATGCGCTCGTTGATGAGGCCGTAGGTGGGGGCGACGACGGAGAGGAGTTCGATGTCCGGCAGGTAGCGACTGGCTCCCACGGCGACGGTGAAGACGGGGATGTCCCGCTGGGCGAGGAGGGTGGCGGCGGTGACGGGAGATTTGCCGCGGTTCCAATCGCCGTCGGAGAGGAGGATCACGGCGCGGAGGTCGCTGTATTGTTTCGGCAGGGCCGAAAGGGGTTGGTCGAGGTCGGTGCCGGCTTCGGCCATGTCTTCGACGGAGGCTCCGGTGGCGGGATCCGGGACGGGTGAGAAAGGCAGGGCGGAGACTTGGTAGCGGGCCTGGAGGGGTTTCCAAAATTCAGCGGCGACCTGATTCGCGAGCCATTCCGCACGGCGCACGGGAGTCTGATTTTCCTCCACGAGCACGTCCTGCGTCTGCATGCTGCCAGAGGCATCCCAGAGGACGGCGACGCGGGGTTGCTCGGAATTCTGGATGGTGGCGACGCGCTCGGGACGGAGGAGCGTGCCTGCGACCATGAGGGCAGCGAGCAGGCGGATGCTGTGCAGAAACTTGTGCGACCGGGTGGCGCCTTCCCGCTTTAAACTGCGAAAGAAAAACCACACCGAAGCCCCGACAAACACTGCGGCCACCGCCACCACCCACGGGGCTAGGTTGAATTGCCAGGCTGTATTCATGCGGCTACGCAGCGGCCTTTCGACGCAGGCACCACCACGACGTGGCAGTGCAAATGAGAGGGATCAGGAAATGGGTGCATGGGTGGGGGAAAGCTGCCGGGAGCCTCCAAACGCGCCACCATGACCGCGCCCCCGCGACTTGTCACATGCCATGTTGGCGGAAATGGGATTTTGTGTGAGATGGGGCGGTTGGGTTTGAGGCTTGGGAGGTTCGGGTCTCGTTCCCTGGCCCTCTACGGGGGGAGGGCGGAAAAGAAAGAAGGGCACCCATTGCTGGGTGCCCTTGGTTGAGTGTTTGCCCGGTCAGCAGGGTTTACTTGGGAGCGGGGGCTGCGGGGGGAGCCGGAGGTGGTGGGGGCGGTGCGCCTTTTTCGCCGTCCTTGGGTCCACGGCCCTGGCCACGCCAGTTACCGCGCATTTCCTTGTACTTGGCCTTTTGTTCCTCAGTGAGCACGGCTTCGATGGCTTCGCCCTGGGCTTTCATGGTGTCGCGGAGTTTCTGGCGCTCTTCTTCGGTGAGCGTGGAGCGGTCCTTGCCGCGAGCGGCCTTGAAGATTTCGTCGTTTTTGGCGAAGATGGCTTTGATCTTCGTTTGTTGTTCTTCGGAGAGGCCGAGTTTTTCGGTCATGCCCTTGATGCGCTCTTCAGGAGTCATCTGGGGGCCACCGGGACCACGATTGGGGCGGCCTTCGGGAGCTTTGGGTGGATCGCCGGCGGGTTTGGGGTCTTCGGCGCGGAGGCCGGTCACTGCGAGAAGCAGGACGGCGGACAATAAGGAGGTGATTTTCATAGGATCATCCAAACCCATGGCGCGCAGAAAAGTTGCGGGAATTTTTCCGCCCCGACCATCATTCGGGATCAACCAAGCAGCTTGAAGACCTTGTCGCCAAGTTTCATGGCACGGAGGATGCTGCCGGAGCCCATTTTGTTCATCTGCTCGTACCAGTGGGCACCCATTTCAAAGAACTCCTGCATGGCGAGGAGTTGCTTGCGGGTATAGGCCTCGCTGGGACCGGCTTTCTCGGCTTCCGTCACGCAACTCTTGAGAATGGCGATGGTGGGGTCGATCTCCCGGCGCTTTCGTTCGGCCATGATGATCCGGAACATTTCAAAGACATCCTTGAGCGTCTCAAAGTGGTCGCGCCGGTCACCCTTGACGTGGACCACCTTGACGATGCCCCAATTCTGCAACTCGCGGAGGCTGGTGCTGACGTTGGATCGGGCGACCTCGAGCACCTCGCAGATTTCATCGGCGTGGAGGGGGGTTTCGCTGACGAAAAGCAGGGCGTGGATCTGGGCGACGGTGCGGTTGATGCCCCAGCGGTTGCCCATTTCCCCCCAGTGGAGGACGAATTGCTGGGCTAGGGGAGTGAGGATAGGCATGGTGCTGGTCGCGGATTTCTGATGATACAGAATAAGCCGAAATCCAACTTCTGTCGAGGGATATTACATCGCCCACCTCTGCAAGCCCCGGGGAAAGGGCACGGGCGGATTATTCGCCGACGAGGGCCTGAAGCTTTTTGGCTATTTCATCGACTTGGGCCTTGATCCTGGCTTCCATTTCATCCAAACGCTTCATTTCCTCCTCGAGATTGGACTTGGACTTCTGGAGTTCCTCGATCTCAGGGTGGAAAAATTTCCCCGACTCAACGGTTTTGAGGAGGATGGCGAGGCTGGCGCTGGGGATGGCGAGGCTCTCGGTGCGGCCGCTGTGGGCGATGTTGATGCCGACGATATGGCCGTCGAGATCCGTGAGGGGGCCGCCGCATTCGGCGGGCTTGAGAAAGAGATCGTGTTGCAGGGCGGCGGGGAATCCGGTGCGATGACTGCTAAGGGCGCCGCTCATGCTGTTGCGGGGGTCCTCGAAGCGCTGCATGGCTTGCGGAAAGTCGCCGCGGGCGCGCAGGATGGCGTCGACATCCTTGAGTTCATCGGCGCGCTTGATCTGCAACTGCACGCGTTCGGTGGGCTTGCAGCTGCCGACGGTGTGGATGAATTCATCCACGGTGGCCACGATGCGTCCGTTGACCTTCAGCACGATGTCGTTCACTTTCAGACCGGCGTCGGCAGCGGCGCTTTTTTCGGTGACCATGCCGATTTTCAAGCCATCGTCCGTGGACCGGAGCATGACGCCGAGGAATCCCTTGTTGGAATCATCCAGGCTGCGAGCATTCACGCTGGCGACGCCGAATGCGAGGGGCAGTTCTTCAGTGTCAGCGGCGGTGAGAAACGTGCCCGGCACGGGAGGCGGGCAATCCATGAACACCGCTGGATTGAGGCCACTGGCCTCGACCTTCAGCAGGGCGAGGTCGAAGGCCCGGCAGGTGTCCACGATCTTGGCGCCCATGCGCAGGCCCGCGGGGCAGACGCTGGACTTCGCGAAAAGGACTTCGATGTCGGCATTTTCCAGTTCACTGGCCTTGCTGATGAGATAACCGGAGGCGCTGACCACGGTGGCCATGGCCACCTGTTTGCTGGTGGCTTTGTTGAAGACCCTGACGGTGCTGAGATGGGCGGAGGCGACGGTGGGAGCGTATTGCGCGAGAACATCCGACGCACGCTTGCCGTATTTCTCCACGCCAACCGGCGCAATCTCCGGCACGGCGGCGGGGGGAGTTTCCGGCATGGGAGCCTCGGCATAAACTGCGGAAAAGCCGGCGAGAAAACAGAGTGCGTAGCGTTTCATAAGGTGGAAAAGTTTATTTTTTGTCCAAAGTCAGTTCGATTTTCAGCTCTTCGCTGCCGCGCTTGATGGTGAGGGAAATTTTGTCTCCGGGTTGGTGGGGGCGAATCAACCCCGCGGCTCCGATGGCGTCGGGAGTCGGCTTGTCGTCGATGGCTTTCAGGATGTCTCCGGATTTGAGGCCGGCTTTGGCGGCGGGACTGTCCGGGGTGATCTCCTTGACCTCGGCGCCATCCGCTGCGTTTTCAAGCGCGGCACCAAAATAAGGACGGGGCCCGCTGGGTGGCTCGGGTGCGGCGGGATCGGCATCGGCATTCTTGCGGCGGCGTTTTTCGCGCGGGTGATCCTCCGCGAGCTGCTGCTTGTTCTTGCCCTCGCGACTCAGGAGTTCGACTTCAAAGCCCACTGTTTCCTCACCGCGTTTGACTTCGATCTTGATCGTCTGTCCGATCTTGCAGTCGGAGAGTTCGCGCATCAGCGACCAGTTGTTATTGATGGGGGTGTTTTCAAATTTGGTAATGATATCACCCTCCTTGAATCCGAGTTTGGCGGTGGGGGTGTTTTCGGTGATGCCGATGATTTTGGCGCCGCCTTCATGGACTTCGTTGTCGAAGGTCAGTCCGAGCTTGGGGCGTTTGAAATCATTGCCGCTCATTCTCAGATCGCCCCAGACCTTGCTGGCCATCAGGTCCTCCCAGTCGCCGAGAAAAGTATCGACCGCTATGTGACGATTGTGATCGGCGGAGGCGTTGATGGAGGAATTAATGCCGACGACCTTGCCCTGCAGGTCAAAGAGCGGTCCGCCAGAATCTCCACCGATCAACGTGCAGTCACTGAAAATGCCACCCTCGGGATCCCGCTTCCAGACGCGCCCCAGCCTGACGGGCGGCTTGCGGTCCGCGTTAAAACCACCAGAATGCCCCATGGCCACGAGCCAGTCACCGAGGGCGAGTTTGTTGGAATCGCCCATTTCCGCAAACGGCCATTCGCCGGGTTCGTTGATCTTGGCCAAGCCGGTGTCGCAGCCGTAATTGGCTCCGAGAGCGGTGGCCTTGGTGCGTTTGCCATCGGGAAAAATGATTTCCAAATCTTTGCCGGTGGCCTGGGTCACGTGGCCGGCGGTGAGAATGAGCCCCTCCTTGTTGATGACCACACCACTGCCGGTCCCGGAGCCCTGGGAGTTGGTGATGCACACGATGGCCGGCATGACCCGCGTGACCAGATCCTGAACTTTTTTCTCGCGCTCGCGGAGCGCATCAAGATTGGCCTCTGCAAACACGGCGGAACTGAATCCGAGCGTTGCAACAAGCAGGAGCGGGAGGAGTCGGAAATTCAGGGGGTTCATAACAGTTAGAATATGACAGAAAGCACACGGCTTGCCAACGGTTGTTACTATGGAGGAGTGAAAAATATTTACTCAGGCGCGTGGAGGAGCAGGATCTGCACCAAACTTTGCGCGTGAAGCGTTGTCGATGGGGGAACCGGAAGCAGGGCGTTGGCCAGGCTCAGTCCATAAAGCGCGTGGCTCTCCTGCAGTCCCAGCGGATGAAATACGCCGCTCGGGGCATGAAAGTTTCCCCGGAAATAGGTCGGGCGCGCATCCCGGTTGGCCCACTCAACCCCAAGTGTGGCGCGTGTCTCACTGGGGCCAAATTCCGCCGCCCCGGCCAGTTTCCGCAGGGCGGGCAGAACAAATAGGAATGCGGTGACGAAGGCGGAAACGGGATTTCCCGGCAGGCCGAAAACCTGCGTGGCGGCCCGGCGACCATAGAGGAAGGGTTTGCCCGGTTTCACCGCGACCTGCCAGAAATCGGTCCTCACGCCCAGATCCTCCAGCGCGGGCTTGACCAGATCGTGTTCGCCCACACTGACTCCGCCGACGATGATCACCACGTCGTGTTCCTCCAGCAGCACGGCCAGAATGGATTTCGTCGCGGGCAGGTCATCGCGCACGGCCTGCACTGACACCGTCGCGGTGAGCCGCGCTTCCGCCAGCAGCGCGGCCAGCAGCGGGCCGTTGGAATTGTAAATTTCCCCATCTGCCGACAACGTTTCCCCCACGGCCCGCAACTCGCTGCCGGTGCTGAGAATCGCCACGCGCGGCCGCCGGCCAACCTCCAGACGCGCCATCCCCTGCGAGGCCAGCAGGCCGATTCTTCCCGCCGTGAGCCGCTCGCCCTGCCGCACGATGAACTGCCCGGCTGCAAGGTCCGACCCGCGCCTGCGAATGAATTCCCCCGCATGGTATTCGGGCATTTTTGGGACGGGGGTGAAACGCATTTGATCCCGTTCCCTCGTCACATCCTCCTGCATCACCACCGCCCCCGTCCCGGGCGGCAAGGGCGCTCCCGTGAAGACGCGCACGCAAGTTCCCGGGCTGACGGACAGCGCCCGTCGCGGCCCGGCGGGCTGTTCGCCGGTGACCTGGAGCCATTCGCGCGATGCCAGGTCATCGGCGTGCAGGGCGTAACCGTCCATGCCCGAGAAATCAAACGCGGGCAGCGGTTGGCTGGCGAGGATATGATTTCCTGCAATTAGGCCTGTGGCGTCAGTCAGGGAAATTTCCTGAACACCCAGCGGAGTGGTGTCCGCGAGAATGCGTCCCAGGGCCTCGGCGACAGTGATCACTGGTCCAACTTTGGCAGTTCGGGGGCCTCCACCGGTTCGCTCAAGGGCTCAAGGGGAGGCAGGATCGGTTCGAGTTTGGGAGCGACGCGGGGTGCAGTGTTTTTTGCAGCGGGGGCGGTTGGATTTGCCGGCTGGGCCGGGGAATCCGCCATGGGGGGGATTTGCGGCGTGGCGTCCTTGGCGGTTTTTGCCTCCGGATCCACGAGGATGGGATTGCCGCGCTCCGGGGTGCCCGATACGATATCGGCGGCCAGAAACGATCCCTTGGCTGCGGGGCTGGCTGTGAGCCGGGCGGTGATCGATCCGGTGAGGGTTTTTGCCAGCAGGGGAGTGCTGGGTGGGATGACGCGCGCCGAGCTGCGTTTGATCAGAATGAATCCGGATTCCTCGTCCACATACGAGACCTCGCCCACGGCGGCCGCGCCCATGCGGTCGGCGGTTTGTTTGGCCTCGGCCTTGGCCAGGGTTTCAAGGGCTGCTTTTTTCTTGTCGTCGTTTTTACCGAGCAGTTTGCCCGGGGCGCTGAGCAATGCCCCCGGAATATTCAGGATCTGCCCGGGGACGCTCGCGAGTTGGTTGCAACTCGGGAGCACCGACAGGGTGAGCAGGGCGAAAACGGGAGCGGGGGAAAACTTCATGGATGCTCCTCCTTTAGCATCTTTCCCTGTTCCCACAGCTGTTTTTTTTGCACGGTGCCGTCCGGGTTCCAGTAAATATTCTCGCCATGACGCTGGCCATTTTCCCAGTGGGTGGAGGTGCTCTGCTGGCCGTTTTCATACCACTCCTCCGTCAGTCCATGGTTCTGGCCGTCCTTCATCTGATAGCGCTGCTTGCGTTTTCCATCGGGGTAGCTGTCCAGCAAAACACCCGTGAAGGGCTTCCCGTCCTTGGTGAAGCGATCGTCCTCCCAAGCAAGTTGCTTGCGCGTGACCTCCTCCAACGGAGCGGGTGGAACAGGTGGTGGCGCCTCCTGCACCGGTCTGCGCAATTGATTCAGCACAAACATGCCCGCGCCAAGCAGGGCGATGGTCAGGAGAATCTTCATACCTTTGTGAGCGGGTAAATACATGCGCATGATTTACCACGCGAATGGGCCCTCCGCCCACAGGAAATTTTCGGCCTGGTGATTGGTTGTGAAGAAACCTGATGCGACCTATAGGTATCTTCACGCCCGCTCATGAACACCTATTTCGACAACAACGCCACCACGCCGCTGGACCCCCCGGTGCTGGACGCGATGCTGCCATTTCTACGGGAGCACTTTGCGAATCCCAGCAGTGGTTCCACCGACGCCCGCAAGGTGCATCGCGCCGTGGAAAAGGCTCGGGGACAGGTCGCGGCGTTGGTGGGCTGTCAGCCGGGCGAAATCATTTTCACCAGCGGTGGCACCGAATCCAACAATTCCGCAATCTTCTCCGCGACGGAAATTTTTCCCACCCGCCGCCATCTCATCTCCGCTCCCACGGAACACGACTGCGTCCGCCAATACCTGCGGTGGTTGCAGGAAACGCGCGGCTATGAAATCACTTGGCTGAAGGTGGATTCGCAGGGGCGCATCGACCTCGCCGAACTCGCCACCGCCATCCGCCCGGACGAAACCGCCCTCGTCACGCTGATGTGGGCCAATAATGAAACTGGTGTGCTGCATCCGGTCGCGGAGGCCGCACAGATCGCCGCGGACCACGACGTGCTTTTCCACACCGATGCCGTGCAGGTGGTGGGTAAAATCCCCCTACAACTCGCCTCGACCTCCATTCACAGCCTGGCCCTCAGCGGTCACAAATTCCACGCTCCCAAGGGTATCGGCGCACTTTATGTCGACCATCGCGTCCCCTTCCGCCCTTGGCTGCTTGGCGGTGGACAGGAGAACCAGCGGCGCTCCGGCACCGAAAATGTTTCCGGCATCATTGGCCTCGGAGCCGCCGCCGAAGCCGCCGCGCCAACAGCCACCAGCGAAGTGCGCGATTATTTCGAATCCGAAATCCAGCGGCATTTCCCCGACGTCTCCATCCACGCAGTCGAAGCCCCACGCATCCCCAATACCTCCAACCTCCGGCTCCCGGGCACCCACGCCGAAGGCCTGATGATTCTGCTCGACCGGCAGGGGATCGCCCTCAGCGCCGGCAGTGCCTGCCACACCGGGGCCCTCCACCCCAGCCATGTGCTGGAGGCGATGGGCCTCAATGCCGTTGATGCCCGTGAGTGCCTGCGCATTTCTTTCTCCCGCCATCACACCCGCGCGGATGCTTCGCAGCTGGTGGAAGCGCTCGCCACCGCCATCGGGAAAATGCGCCGCACGCTCCTTGGTTCCTAGTTTGCCAACTCTGGGCTTTACCAATCGACATTTCTCTCCACTGTGTTGTTGATAGCCCGTCCTCTCCCCATCTGAAATGCCTGCCAAAAAGAAATCCGTCCCCACTCCTCCATTGGCCCCCAAAAAGGCCGCGGCAGCCAGGAAAACCCCTGCCAAAAAGGCAGCCAAACCCCGCGTCCCCGCACCCGCACCCGAGGAAAAAGCCCCGCTCTATCAGCCCGTGGGAATCGACCTCGCCCAGTTGTCCGCCACTTACGCCTACAGCAAGAAGGCCACGGACATAGTCATTCTTGATGTGCGGGAATTTTCGATGGTTACGGATTTCTACGTCATCTGCTCCGGCAATTCCCTGCCCCAACTGCGGGCCATCCGGAAGGAAGTGGCTGACAAGCTCTGGCTCGATCACGATGTCCGCGCCAACCGACTCGATGGCCAGCCGGAGAGCGGCTGGGTGGTGGTGGACTTTTTCGACGTGGTGGTGCACATTTTCGGGCCGGAGAAACGCGAGACCTTTGCGCTTGAAGACCTCTGGTCGGACGCTCCCCGCATCCCCTTTCACCCGCAACCTCACCCCTGAAGAGCGCATTTCCTTTCGTTGACAGTTTTCCATCCCTGTCGTTTCATCCGAACTTATGAATCTGCATCACCTCCTCATGCTCTGCCTCGCCCTCTTCAGCGCCGGGCTTGTATCCTGTGCTTCATCCAACAAGGAGGCCGCGATCACCAAGGTCAATTATTACAAACTGGATGCCACCAAGGCCAAAAACAGTGCGGACCCAGCAATCACTTTTGAGAGAAAATATTATCTCTACGGCGCCGTCTCCACAGAGGAAATCGCCGCCCGCCAGGGAGTTTACTACCGGGTGCATTGGTCCGTGAAGGACAAGACCACGCCCGTCAGACTGGTCCTGCAATACCGTCAGAGCCTGACCGCGGCTGTCGTCCACACCAAGGAAATCACTCCGGATCCCATCCTTGCCAGCAACGTGACCGAGATGTCAGTCATCGGAGACGAGTTTAAAACCAATGGCCACGTAACCGCCTGGAAGATTTCCCTCATGCGAGGCAAGGAGGAAATCGCCAGCCACCGTTCCTATCTCTGGGAATAAGCACGCCATCCGAATCCCCTCGTTTCGGGATGCCCGCACGGCAATTCCGATTGAATTTGCTTCATCCATTACACATTACTGCGTGTATTATCATCGCAACCTCCGTGGTTGCGACGCTCGTAACTAGTGGTAGCCTGATCCTGCCAACACCACGCCATTTCCGCCCGGCCTCCAGCCCAGCCACCCCAACCCCCACCTCATGTCCAACGATTCCCGCCCCACTCCCGGCCCTGATTCACGCCCGCCTGAACCAGGCTTCAACTGGCGTGGACTGGTCATTCTGGCTTTCGCCATCAGCCTTGTGGCTGCAGGGGTGATCTTCCCATCTTACAACCACGTCAAGCAGATCCCCTTCAACGAATTTGTGGAAAGGGTCCGGGATGCCCAGAAGGACCCTGGCAAGAAATACTTCGACTTTGAAAAAGGCCTGCAGATCGTCACCGACCCGCATGAAGGCAAACAATCCCTGAAGGGCTTTGTCTTCGACCCCAATGTCCCTGCCAAATCCGTGGAATTCCGCACGGAGATCATTCTCGACAGCGAGCCTGTCAAATCTGTGCTCATCGATCTGAAGGAAATGAAAGTCGTTCCCTCCTTCGTCACCGAAGGCAGCATGGTCGGGGGTTATCTGCTCTCCTTCCTGCCCATTCTGCTGGTGCTCGGCCTGCTTTATTTCCTCTTCCGTCAGCAAATCAAAATGGCCGGACGCGGCGCCATGAGTTTCGGTAAAAGCCGGGCCAAGATGCTCGCCATGGACAAGAACAAAGTGACCTTCAAGCAGGTCGCCGGCGTCGAGGAAGCCAAGGAGGAGGTCTGGGAACTCGTCGAGTTCCTCAAGGATCCCAAGAAATTCCAACGCCTCGGCGGTCGCATTCCCAAGGGCGTGCTCATGGTCGGTTCCCCCGGCACTGGCAAGACACTTCTGGCCAAGGCGATCGCGGGCGAAGCGGACGTTCCGTTCTTCAGCATCAGCGGTTCGGACTTCGTGGAAATGTTTGTCGGCGTTGGTGCCAGCCGCGTCCGCGACATGTTTGAGCAGGGTAAGAAAAACGCCCCCTGCCTGATTTTCATCGATGAAATTGACGCCGTCGGCAGACACCGCGGGCACGGCATGGGCGGTGGACACGACGAACGCGAGCAGACTCTGAATGCGCTGCTCGTGGAAATGGACGGCTTCGACACCCAGGAGGGCGTCATAATCATCGCCGCCACCAACCGTCCGGATGTGCTCGATCCCGCGCTGCTCCGCCCGGGCCGTTTCGACCGTCAGGTCACCGTCAACCTCCCGGATGTCAAAGGCCGCGAAGCCATTCTCCAGGTGCATTCCAAGAAAGTGAAAATGGCCGCCGATGTAGATCTCGGGATCATCGCCCGTGGCACGCCCGGCTATTCCGGCGCAGAACTTGCCAACGTCATCAATGAGGCCGCACTCCTCGCCGCCCGCAAAAATCTCAAGGCCATCACCCTGCGCGAACTCGAGGAAGCCCGCGACAAAGTCCGCTGGGGCAAGGAACGCCGCAGTCTGGCCCTTTCCGAAAAGGAAAAGGAAAACACCGCCTACCACGAAGCCGGCCACGCCATCTGTCTGGTGGAACTCGAGCACACAGAACCGCTCCACAAAGTCACCATCATCCCCCGCGGACCCAGCCTCGGAAGCACCATGTGGCTCCCGCAGGAAGACCGGTACAACACCCGCAAAAACGAACTCCTCGACAGCCTCGTCGTCGCCATGGGTGGCCGCGTCGCCGAGGAAATTGTTTTCGGTGACGTCACCAGCGGTGCCTCCGGCGATATCAAAATGGCCACGAACATCGCCAAGCGCATGGTTTGCGAATGGGGCATGAGCGAACAACTCGGCATGGTTGAATACGGCGATGCCCAGGAACACGTCTTCCTCGCCCGCGACATGACCCGTGGCCGCGACTACAGCGAGGCCACCGCCCAGATCATTGATGCCGAAGTCAAGCGACTCATCGACACCGCCTACCAGCGCTCGAAGGATCTCATCCTCAAACACCGCTCCGCGCTCGACGCCATCGCCAAGGCCCTGCTCGAGTACGAAACCCTCGATGGCAACCACATCCAGGAAATCCTCGAACACGGCCGGATCATCAATCCCCCGTCCACCAAGCCCCCCGCACCGCCCGCCGCCGAAGTGGAAACCCGCACCGCCCCCGCCGACTCCAAGCCCGAGGAAGACCTCCCCGGCGGACTGGCTGGCGCACCGGCCTGAGTTGGAGACGCTTCAGGTTTTCGGCTGTGAGTTTTCGATGATTCGCGTGATCTCCAGGGCCACCGCCAGGGCATCCGCAGCTTGCTGACCTGAGACCTTTGGGGTGGAACCGAGACGTGCGCATTCCACGAAGGCGGCCAGTTCGAGCTGCAACGGTTCCTCGCGTGCGAGGATCACATCCTCCTGGGAAATGGTGGTTCCATCGCGGTGGAAAATTTTTCCCTCCTGCGCCTGGTAATCCAGGGACAGGTAGCAGTTGTTTTGAAAGACGCGGATCTTGCGGAGACGTTCCGGGCTGATGCGGCTGGCCGTGATATTGGCCACACAGCCATTTTTAAAACGCAGCCGGGCGTTGGCAATATCCTCGCGTCGCGTCAGCACGGGCACGCCGACGGCGTCAATGCTCTCGATTTCACTGCGGACAAGATGCAGGATGATTTCCAAATCATGAATCATCAGGTCGAGCACGACACCGATGTCGATGCTGCGGTTGGGAAAGGGCGAGAGCCGGTGGGCTTCGATGAACTGCGGGTGGTCCAGCCGGGCCTCCAGCAGGCTCAGCACGGGATTGAAACGCTCGATATGCCCCACCTGCAGGACACATCCGCGGGCCTTGGCGAGTTCAATGAGTTGTCGGGCCTCTTCGGTGTTGTCGGTAATGGGCTTCTCGATCAGCAAATGTTTCCCTCCCTCCAGCAGCTGGCTGCCCATGCTGAAATGCGCCACGGTTGGGGTGGCGAGCGTCACCGCATCCGTCAGGGCCATGAGTTCCTCCAGACTGCCCACCACCTGGCCACCGTATTCCGCGGCCACCGCAGCGGCTTGGTCCCGGTTGGCATCGTAAATGGCGGTCAGGACACCGAGGCCGCCCAGCACGCGGGCGTGATTTTTCCCAATGGCTCCGACGCCTGCAACTCCAACTCTGATTTGTTTCATGTGAGTCATGAGAGTAGCAAGATTGCGCCGACTGCAAGCTGCATCGGCGGCATCACCCGCTAACCAAAATTCGCCCCTGCGGCCGAGGCCAGGCGATGAAATTCCTTTTCGGCCTGGTTGAGCGGACGGTCCTCGAGACAACTCACGACCCATTCCCTTTCAAGCCTGCCAAACGGCATGGGCACACAGGCCAGTTCGCCGCGCTCCAAGTCCCCCACCGCGGCCCACGGTGCCGCCAGGGCGGTTCCCAGCCCCAGCTTCACAAATTGCTTCATCGCCTCGATGCTCCCCATTTCGATAAATTTCCCCACCCTCACCCCCTTGGCCAGGAAATGCTGCGTGAACAGTTCGCACGTGTAGCTGCGCCGACTTGTCACGATATAAGTCTCCTCTGCGAGCTGCGCCGGAGTCGGGATTTTTTTCTTCCACGGATGCTCCGGCCCCACCAGCAGATCGACCCGGTCTTTGAAAATAGGTTCGCAGGTTAGACCGTTCACTTCCCTTGGCTTGAGGGTGATGCTCATGTCGATGACTCCATACCGCAGGCTTTGAATCGTCTCCGGCGTCTCTCCGGGCAGCACACTCACCGTGTAGGATGGGAAAGCCGTGCGGAATTTCGGCAGGATCATCAGCAGCAAATACTGCGCCGCCGCCGTGCTGCAGCCAATGCGCAGCTTGCCACGGGGCGATTTCTCCATGGCGCTGAGCGCATCCCTCGCCGTCACCATCTGCCGCAGAATGGCATCGGCATGCCCCAGCAATTCGTGACCGGAGGGGGTTAGGAGCAATTTCCTTCCGGAACGCAGGAACAGCCGCGCCCCTAGGTCATCCTCCAGAGCCTTGATCGAATGGCTGACGGCGGATTGGGTCAGGTGCAGATCCACCGCAGCCTCCGTGAAGCTGCCGCAGCGGGCGAGCACGGAAAAGGCGCGGAGTTGTCGGGTGTCGAGAAAGGCTTCCATGGATGAATGGATTTCATCCTGAGCAGGAAATATTCCATAAGCGTCCCTTTCTCAAAAAATTGCCTCTGGCACGCAATTTGCACCTTGGTCAGTCCCTTTGGTTGCTACGTGGCGTGAGACACCACGGGGTGACGACGGTCATTTGTCCAGAACATGAGCTTGCCTCCATGAATTTGTGGCACACCGGCCAGGAGAGTCCGGCAGGACCGTCGTCACCCAAGCAACCTCCCCCGTGAGGCGCCACCGGATGGAATATCTTCATTTCAGCCAGCCGACGCGCACATTTGGTGCCCCCGTGTCAGAATGGTCGGCCGTTTGGGACAAATTGGCGCGATTTCGGAAGTTTTATCGAGCGCCCGGGTCGCAGTAATTTCTCGTATATTACTGTATTTAAACGACTTATGTGTCAAGAACGGCCTTTGGCACATCATTTGCAAAGGTTGGGGTGAAAATTCCAACCTCCAACCTCCAACACAACATGGGTAAAATCCTCGGCATCGATCTCGGCACCACGAACTCCTGTATGGCCATCATGGACAGCGGCGAACCCGTCGTCCTGGAGAATTCCGAGGGCGCCCGCACCACTCCCTCCGTGGTCGCTTTTTCCAAGACCGGAGAGCGTCTCGTCGGCCAGGCCGCCAAGCGTCAGGCAGTCACCAATCCCAAGAACACCATTTTCTCCGCCAAGCGTTTGATTGGACGGAAATTCAGCGAACTCACCGCTGCTGACAAGCAGGTCCCCTACAATATCGTCGCGGCTGCCAATGGCGATGCGCACATCGAAGTGGAAGTCGCCGGTGAGAAGAAAGTTTACAGCCCGCAGGAAATCGGAGCCATGGTGCTCGCCAAGCTCAAAGCGGACGCCGAGGCAAAAATCGGCGAAACCATTACGGAAGCTGTCATCACGGTTCCGGCCTATTTCAACGACGCCCAGCGTAATGCCACCAAGGCTGCGGGCGAGATCGCCGGTCTGACCGTCAAACGGATCATCAATGAACCCACCGCCGCCTCCCTCGCCTATGGCCTGGATAAGAAAGCCGAGGAAAAGATTGCCGTCTACGACCTCGGTGGCGGCACATTCGATATTTCCGTCCTCGAAATCGGCGACGGCGTCTTCGAAGTGAAAGCCACCAATGGCGACACCCACTTGGGCGGCGATGACTGGGACAACCGGATCATTCAATGGATCGCCGATGAATTCAAAAAGGCCGAGGGCATTGACATTTCCAAGCAGGCGGACGCAATGCAGCGGATCAAGGAGGAGGCCGAGAAAGCCAAAATCGCCCTCAGCTCCAGCAACACTTACGACATCTCGCTGCCGTTCATCACCATGGACCAATACGGTCCCAAGCACATTCAAAAAACGCTCAGCCGCAGCGATCTCGAGCGCATCTGCGATGATCTCTTCGAACGCACCGTCGGCCCGGTCAAAAAATGTCTCGCCGATGCCAAGGTCGCCGCTTCGGAGATCGACGAACTCGTGCTCGTCGGCGGCATGACCCGCATGCCCAAGGTCGTCGAAGTCGCCCGCAAACTCGCTGGCAAGGAACCCCACAAGGGCGTCAATCCGGACGAAGTCGTCGCCATCGGCGCCTCCATCCAGGGCGGCATTCTCGCCGGTGATTACAAGGACCGCAACCTGCTCCTGCTCGACGTGACTCCGCTCAGCCTGGCCATCGAAACCATGGGCGGCGTGGCCACGGCCATGATTCCGCGCAACACCACCATCCCCCACAAGAAGACGGAAATCTTCTCCACCGCCTCCGACAACCAGCCCGGCGTGGAAGTCGTCGTCGTCCAGGGCGAACGCCCGATGGCCCGCGACAACAAGCAGCTCGGCACGTTCAAGCTCGATGGCATCGACGCTGCGCCCCGCGGCACCCCGCAGATCGAAGTCACCTTCGACCTCGACGCCAACGGCATTCTCAACGTTTCCGCACTCGATAAAAAGAGCGGCAAAAAACAGCAAATTTCCATCGCCGGATCCAGCGGCCTCAGCACCGAGGAAATCGAGCGCGCCAAACGCGACGCCGAAGTCCACGCCGAGGAGGATCTCAAACGCAAGGAGGACGCCGAAATCAAAAACCGCGCCGAATCCCTCATCTTCCAGGTGGAGAAACAACTCGCCGAACTCGGCGACAAAGTTCCCGCCGAAGCCAAGGCCACCGTCAGCGAAGCCGTCGACAAAATCAAATCCGCCATCGCCCAGAATGACATGGCCGAAGCCAAACGCGCCACCGATGAACTCGAGCGCATCTTCTCCCAGGCCGCCGCCGCCGCCCAAAGCGCCGGAGGAGGCTCCTCCCCGGCCGCCGAGGAACCCGCCGAGGAGGCCGGTCCCAAGCAGGCGAAAGGCAAGGTCGTCGATGCCGACTTCGAGGTCGTCGAGGAAGACAAGAAGTAATTTTTCACCCAAACCACAACTAAACAACAAACAAAAATAACATGGCACAATCCATCAAACCACTCGGCGCTCGCGTTCTCGTGAAGCGTGTTGAAGCAGACGAAAAAACCGCTGGCGGACTTTTCCTCCCCGACACCGCTAAAGAAAAACCCCAGGAGGCTGAAGTAATGGCGCTCGGCACCGGCGGTCGTGACGACGATGGCAAGCTCATCCCCTTCAATGTCAAAAAGGGCGATCTCGTTCTCATCTCCAAATACGGCGGCACCGAAGTCAAAGTCGGCACCGTGGAAATGCTCATCATTTCCGAATCCGACATCCTCGGCATCGTTTCCAAATAACCCTCAATTCATCAATCCTAATTCTTAAATCATCAATCTATCATGGCTAAACAACTCAATTTCGACGAATCCGCCCGCCAAGCCCTCCTCCGTGGTGTGGAAAAGATCGCCAAGGCGGTCAAGGCAACCCTCGGGCCATCGGGCCGCAATGTCATTCTCGACAAGAAGTTCGGCTCCCCCACCATCACCAAGGACGGTGTGACCGTGGCCAAGGAAATCGAACTCTGCTGCCCCTTCGAAAACATGGGCGCCCAGCTCGTGCGTGAAGTTTCCTCCAAGACTTCCGACATCGCTGGCGACGGCACCACCACCGCCACCGTGCTCGCCGAGGCCATCTACAAGGAAGGCCTTCGCAACGTCACCGCCGGTGCCAACCCCACCAGCCTCCAACGCGGCATCATGAAGGCCACCGAGTGCCTCGTCGCTGAACTCAAGAGAATCAGCAAACCCGTCAAGGACACCAAGGAAGTAGCTCAAGTCGCCACCGTTTCCGCCAACTGGGACACCACCATCGGCACCATCATCGCTGACGCCATGGACAAAGTGGGCAAGGACGGCACCATCACCGTAGAGGAAGCCAAAACCCTCGAAACCACCCTCGACGTCGTCGAAGGCATGCAGTTCGACAAAGGCTACCTCAGCCCCTACTTCGTGACCAATGCCGAAGACATGACCTGCTCGCTGGAAAACGCCTACATCCTCATCAACGAGAAGAAGGTCTCCAGCCTCAAGGACATGCTCCCCCTGCTCGAAAAGGTTGCCAAGTCCGGTCGTCCCCTGCTCATCATCGCTGAAGATATCGAAGGTGAAGCCCTCGCGACTCTCGTGGTCAACAAGCTCCGCGGCACCCTCAACGTCTGCGCCGTCAAAGCCCCCGGCTTTGGTGACCGCCGCAAGGCCATCCTCGAAGACATCGCCATCCTCACCGGTGGCCGCGTCATCACCGAGGACCTCGGCATCAAGCTCGAAAGCGTTGAACTCACCGACCTCGGAAAAGCCAAGCGCATCTCCATCGAAAAGGAAAACACCGTCATCGTCGAAGGCGGTGGCAAGAAGGGTGACATCCAGGGCCGCGTCGGACAGATCCGCCGTCAGATCGACGAAACCACCAGCGACTACGATCGCGAGAAGCTCCAGGAGCGTCTCGCCAAGCTCGCCGGCGGCGTCGCCGTCATCCACGTCGGTGCAGCCACCGAAACGGAAATGAAGGAAAAGAAAGCCCGCGTCGAAGACGCCCTCCACGCCACCCGCGCAGCGGTGGAAGAAGGCATCGTCCCCGGCGGCGGCACCGCCCTCATCCGTGCGCAGAAGGCCCTCGACAGCCTCAAGCTGACGGGTGACGAAGCCACCGGCGCCGACATCGTCCGCCGCGCCATCGAAGCCCCCCTCCGCACCCTGGCCGCCAACGCCGGAGTCGAAGGCGCGCTCATCGTCGAGAAAGTCAAGAACAGCAAAGGCAACGTTGGTTACAACGTCGCCACCGGCGTCTTCGAAGACCTCATCGCCAGCGGCGTCGTGGACCCCACGAAGGTCACCCGCAGCGCCCTCCAAAACGCCGCCTCCATCAGCGGCCTGCTCCTCACCACCGAGTGCCTCATCACCGAGCTGCCCGAGAAGAAGGAAGCCGGCGGCGGTGGCCACGGCCACGACCACGGAGACATGGGCGGCATGATGTAATCCATCTGACCTGACCAGACATTCCCCAAATCGCAGCCGCCCGGATCAGCAATGGTCCGGGCGGTTTGCGTGTGGGTGCTGATCTCGAATCAAGCGTCCGAGAGAAGGCCAAAGCTCCCTCCCCTACCGCGTCCTGTCCTCGAAGGCGATCAGGGAAACTGACCCCACCTACTCGTTATTGATCGTGAACTTCGCTCCCCGGCCTGTCTGCCAGGCGCGTTTTACGCTGCCGAAAAGGCGGCCCAGATCGTCGCGGGATTCGAGGCGGAATTCCACGGTGTGGGCGTGGGTGGAAAGTGGATAATCTTTCTGGACCATTTGCCAGAATTTCACTGATCCCGTGCGCTCGGCGGCCTTGTTGGCGACGTCATTCAAGCGGTCCAGCCCGGTTTTCACAATGCTCGACTGACCACCATCGATGGCGGCCTCCACATAATAGAAACGCGGCACGACGGCGGCATCCGTGGCGATGTTCACCTCCCACACACGCGCCGGCAGAGGCACCGCGCCGGGTGTCTGGCTGGGGCTTTTGACGACGTATTCGTGAATGCTGACGCTGGTGATCTTGCCCAGTGCGATTGTGTAATTTCCGCCCGGCAGCGTGCAATCCCACCACCCATTCTTCGTTTCCTCATCCTTGACGCGATCAGAAGCGGGGGTGGCGGCAGGCTGCGCGGGAGCTTGTGCTTGGGCGAACCAGGTAAGACCTCCGCTGATGAGAGCGGCGAGAGAGAGGAGCAGCAGGAGACGTTTCATAGGTGAAAATGGGTGGTGGATGTTTCCCCAGTATGGCCAGTTCCCTACGCTTTGTCAAAGCATGCTCACTTCTGGTCGTCGGTCAGCTTCTTGGACCTTCGGAAGGGAAGAAAATGGTGGGCAGAGAAGGATTCGAACCTTCG
>CALQSQ010000055.1 GCA_943333275.1 Akkermansia muciniphila | reverse complement strand
GCCGCAGCGTAGGCGAACAGCGAAGACCCGGACATTGCGCACGGGCGGATGGTAAGTGTCATAGCGATGACCTATGACAATTACGATAGGTGTCCGCCAGGTCCGTCGTTAAAGAGACCAGCGGTGGGTGCTGCGTGTGACGCTTACTTTCAAACTACGGAACGGTAAAACCAAAAGTCCTAACATCAATAAAAATCACACTTTCTGTGATAATTTAGAAGACTTAGGGAAATTGCTGGATTTTTGGTCTCTGTCCCTAAAATGTGAACTTCAAGCCCACGAAGGCTCCGCCCATGGCTGCATCATAAACAAAGCCATCCTTCGCATAATCAACCGAGAGATAACGGTAGCCCAGCTCCGAGGACCAATGGTTGTTAAACTGGTAGCCCAGAGCTCCAAAGGCCTGCCAGGACAAATCTGATCCGATTCCAAAACCACCGATGTCGGCTTTGGCGGCAGCGTAAAGATGATCCGTGAAGTTGTAGCGGGCCCGGAATCCTACAATGGGATCAATCCATGCCTTGGAACCACTGATCGTGTTGGGAATGGTGTTTTTGAAGGCCTTTTCGATCCGTTTGGCAAGTTTGGTTTCCGCCCGCTGCACTGCCTTACTTAATTCACGGCGCGCCCGTGCCTTGGCCGCCGCCACCTCGGCAGAAACTACTGCCGCGGCATCGGAGAGACCAGCCTGCCCTTCGGTAATTTTCGCGGCAATCAATTCCCGCACCGCATCGCTCACAGGACCATCAGCATTGGAAAGCAGGCGAAGAGCCTCCGGCAGCCTGGGATAATTGTTGAGAATCTCTCCGACACGGTCCTCGATGCGACCCACGACTGCAGAAGTGATCTTCTCACGAACCCTGGCCTTCACTTCCGGCAGAACTTCCGACACCGCGCCTTTCACTGCATCGGTGACCCGGTCAATGGCGCGTCCGGCCAAATCCTGACTGATATCGCGGATCCCGTTTGAACTGACATCCATGTGGATCGTTGTGTCCATGGACATATAACGCGCCCCTGCAAACAGGTCAAAGTAACCCCTCTTCCCCTCCCACAAGCGATACGACACTTCGGCTTCTGCAATCACCTCGCTCAGTTCAACAGTGAGGGTGTTTAGAAGCCTCCCTGGAGTTTCCCCTCCTCCAGAGATCTTCAAATAAATCCCCTCGGCATAAAAGCCCCAGGGCCCATGTTGCGCCTCCAACGAGAGGGCTCCGATCATATCCAAATGGTCGAGGATTTCCGAAAAGGGCATTTCGGTATGGACGGGCCGGAATCCGCGAACTCCAATCTCTCCCTCCATACCTGCAAGCCAACCGGGTAATCCTACCGTAAAACGCCAGTCATCGCCCGGGGCAGGGTAGCTGACGAGCGGCTCCTTGGCTGAGGCTGAGGGGGTGATGATCGTGCCAGCCGATCCGGTGGAAGTCAGCGAGAGGCAGGTCAACGCGCTCAAGAGGAGGCAGATGGTTTTCATCGAAAAATTTATGAATTCGCGGTTTTTAGTTAGGGTGTTTTTCGAGTGTGGTCAGTAAATATCAATATCAATGGAGCCAATGGGGGGCGGCGGCATTGGGTTCCCAGCACTCACGTTGATATCGATGTAAACTGTCCTGCCCATGTACATGTAAGGATAGTAGAAACGCGGGCCGACGCGATAATAATGGTAGCCACCGTAGGCGAATGGTCTCGCACCCCCGGGCAGCGCATAACAGCCGCGGCGGCGGGCGCGCGAGGTTTGGCGACCATCCTGACGCGAGTCGCGGGCACCTTGTCTGCCTCGAGCCCTGTCCACAGGCAATGCCTGGGAGGAAGTGGGCGAAAGGATTATCATGGAGACTGTTGCAGCAGTAAGAACGGGAAGTGCCTCGCTGATGGTCATCAGACAAGCGACAAAGAGAGTGAAAATTCTTTTCATGGAATGAAAAATGTCAGGGTCAGGTATCGGGTTTACGGGAATTATTTGAGGGGAATCATTTCAAGGGCACGGCTTCCGTGAGGAGGGGAAACGGTGAGCTCTGCCTTGGAGACGGGCGCGTCAATTTCCCAATGGGTAATCGTTGCAGTCATCGTCAGCGGAGCCCCCCCCTCGCCATTTGGGTAGGCAAATGAAATGCGGCGCGGAAGTTTGTCGCCCGTAGCCACCCACAGTTGCCAGGAGAGACCATCCTGCTGGAAAGCGAGGCGGTCGCACTCCACACCATTGATGCTTTCTGTGCCGGTGTGTTTTCCGGTTTTCACCCCCTCAAGCAACAGTGCTCGCGGGTGGTTGGCCAGCAACTCAGCGACTGGCGGCGTCAGGCCATAAATTCGTTGAATGCTGCGCACCGCGTTATCGATGTCGCCCGGTGCCTTCACAATGGAATGTGTGCCCGCAGCATGGTCCACAACGATTAGATTACCGCCATCGAAACCGATGGTCCGCGACCCCTCGCTGGTCTTCATTTGCGCGGAGAGTCTGGATGGTCTCTGGACCGCGACGCTGCCAGTGGCAGACTCGGCCACCACCATTCCGGCATTAAAACCCGGGGAGGATTGGCGTGTCACTTTCACGCGCAGGGTTTTGGCGGCGGCGAGTTTGTCGGACATCCCGTTGAGCACAGTATTCGTTTTGGTATCAATCTGCTGCGTGGTCGAGCAGGAGGTGAGAAATGAGGCACCAAGCGCGCCGAGGATGAGGTGACGGAGGTTCATGTTGTGAGCTGGATTTACTTTAGGGTGGAGGGATTGAAAGGGAATAATTTGGTCCGGCCTGGCCGGTCATTGCTTCTGAGGCATTTCTTTTTTCAAAGAATCAAGGCCGGCGGCAAGCGGCACGAGACGGGCACGTTCGACGTTCAGATCATTATAGGTGCCGGTCAGGGTGTTTTGATCACGCCGGAGTTCCGCTCCAGTCTCCCTGAGACGGTTGGAGATGGCCTGGGCCTCCTTGTCGCCCAGAGGTCTGATTGTTTGCCCCTTCGGAAGCAGCAAGGCCACGCGATGCCCCTTGAGAGCTTCGATCAGTGCTTCATTGCGGGTGATGTCCGCCTGGAGGCGCTCGGCAGATTGCGCGGACTGTGTCTTCATCCTGCCGAGGAGGGTTCGGTTGGTGAATTCCAACCGTTTAATGTTCTCATCGAGGGCGTTGGTTATTTTGCCTTTTTCCTGGTTGGCTTTCCTGGTGGCCTTGCGGTTCTGTTCATAGTCCGGGTTGCGGCTGTATTCGGTGCCACCATACCAACTGGATCCGGTGGCGGTGTACTTGTCGTAATCCTGATGCGAGGCAAAACTTCCACCCAAAGTAATCACCTGGGCGATACGCTGGTCAATGCGGGAGTCGATTTTACCAATGTCCGCCTGGATCGTTTCGACGGGGATCACACGATTCGGGCTGTCCAGTGCCGCGCGGAGTTGTGCCCGGCGTCGCGAGTAATCGCTGATCTGTTTTCGCATGAAGTCAATCACGTCGTCCTTGATTTGAGCAACTTTGGTGCCGGAGTCTTTGGAGTCGCCAACTGTTCCCAGGCTGTCCACGGTTTTCGCCACGCGTTTTTCGATGCGCGCGTCAACTTCCTTGAGGGTGGCTTCGAGCTTGCGAATGCGACCCTGGCTGGCAGCTACTTGACTTTCCAAGGCTTTCACTCGCTGTCCGGTCGCATCTGCAGCGGGTTTGTCGTTGGCGGCGGGGGCGTCAGGACTCCACGTCAGCCCAAACAAAATAAGGCAAAAGAACGTCGGGATGGTTTGTCTACACTTCATAGTGGTGGCAGGATTCGGGTTGGCGTGAGTTTTTTCAAATGAGGGGCTGGCATCGAGCGTTGCATAGAGGAACTATGGGGAGGTTGCCCCACCAGACGCACAGCTGTCTGAAAGCGCCAGATCCAGCAGCAAGGCTGAAACCAAAAGGCTCAGAGTGGAATTTTTCATAGGTTTATAATTCTGAAAGAAGGTTCGCCGGATGGCAAGCAAACATTGTTGAAATTTACGAAAGCGCCTGCCGCTCAGAGGTCTACCGTGTGCCCGGGCTAGCGGGGGCAGACATCACGCAGCGAAAGCCCAAATGGTTGCTGGCGGTATTGACCTCCCCCTTGCCCCGTGTGCCCACCATGTAGCGGGTGCAGTAGAGGGACGTGCACAGAAAGGAACCACCGCGGTGGACACGTTTTTTCTCGGTTGGTTCCGCTGGATCATAGGAAGATTCCGGACCTTGAGGATTGCGTGCAACGGCTCCAGCGAGTTTGAGCCGGGCATAGGTATCCACCCGGTACCAATCGCTGCACCATTCCCAGACGTTTCCCGCCACATCGTACAGGCCGTAGCCATTGGGTGCAAATTGAGCCACCGGGGCGATTCCTTTGAATCCATCCTCGCCCGTATCCCCGGCCTCCACCGGAAATTTTCCCTGGTAAATATTCGCTTGAAACTTTCCCCTGGGCTTCAGATCATCACCCCAAGCATACAACTGCCCGGCCTTGCCACCTCGTGCTGCAAATTCCCATTCGGCTTCAGTGGGGATGCGCTTGCCCGCCCATTTGGCATAGGCTGCGGCATCAGGATACGCAATCTGCACCACCGGGAAATTCTCTCGTCCCTTAATATCACTTTCCGGCCCGGTGGGATGCCGCCATTGCGCCCCGGGAATATACGACCACCATTGGAAATAATTGTCCAATTTCACCGCGGCGGGCGTTGGGGCAAAGACCGTGGAACCTGCGATGAGATTTTCCGGCGGGGCCGTGGGAAATTCCTCCTGCGTGGGCTTGGTTTCCGCGACGGTGACGTAGCCTGTCGCATCCACGAATTTAACAAATTGCGCATTCGTCACCTCCGTCGCATCCATCCAGAATCCATCCACATACACGCGATGAATCGGGACTGCATCCCGTGTCACTCCAGCCTGGCTGCACAATGATTCGCTGGCGGAGTCACTGCCCATGGAGAATTCCCCCCCGGGGATCCAGACCATCCCCTCAGGAACAGTCGATGGGGCTGGAATCGGGTTTGTCTCAGTCGGTCCGAAGTTTGGATTTGCCGAGATCCCGGCTTTCTCAGGCGCCAAGGCGCCTGCTAAATTCGCTTCCTCCTTCTTGGAGCAGGCTCCCAAAGCCACAGCCAGCAGTCCGGACAACAGTCCGCAACTCTGCTTGAGCAACGGGAATGGTGCGGTTGAATTCGCGCTAGGTGTCATCTGGGTTTGATTCAATGCCATGAAACCGGAGGGGGATCCAGATCATTGGTGTTGTTAAGCAGGATTTTGTGAAATGGCAACCTCGCGGCGAGCAAACGGTGAAATCGTTCCCAGAAGCACCTGGCTGGGTGGGGAAGATCCCTGCTGCATAGTGAACATGCAGTCGTCCTCATTTAGGGTTTCGCGGGCTCCGTGATCCTCATTACTTTGGAAAAAGGAGCACCAAGCCTGCACGAATCCCCCACTCCGGCCCACCCTTTGGTCCCTCCGCATAATACCGTGCCCCCACAAAAGCCTGCATCGGTTGCCCGCCAACTTTGAAAAGTTGGGAAACGACAGCATTGACGGGAACGGACCACTGCTCGTGGGTCCAATCATAGGTGGACTCAAGATTGAGGGTGAAGGTGGTCTTGGTGCTTGTAATATAGGAGCAGAAAGGTTGGAGGAAGGTAGCATTGACGGCATCCCGGGAATCGTCCCCGGCGATGGACCAGAGGTGGTTGGCTAGCACGCCATAAGTCCACGGACCTGATTGTTTGAGGGCAAGGCCAGTCGGACCAAGGCCCCACTTTTCGCTGCCAAGCTGACTATCCGTAGCGGTAGGCCACAGGGCCACCGGGCCAGCCGCCAGAATCCATCCATTCACCGGTTCCTTGGGGGAAAAGAAAAAGCTCTGCACCGTATCTCCCAAGCCCGAAGCATCAGCAATCCCCGGAGCAGGTGACTCTGCATCAATCACCGGCAGAATCGTGCGGATGATGAGATTCCAATCATCGTTCAGACTGAGGGGGATAACTGGCTGCACATTGAGGGTGAAGCGGGAGGCGTCATTTACCCCAATCCCGAAATCCCAGTTCGCCTGAAAGGGAACCGAAATCAGACTGGAGACAGGATTAGCGAGTTGCTTGGCCAAGTCAACTTCACCACCAGCGGGAGCCGCCGCGGCACTTGGCGAGGGAACCGATACCGTCCCGGCCATCGCACTAGGAACAGCCAGCAGCACCCAAGGTGCCAGGGAGATGACGAAGCTCGTAATCGTGAAGGATTGTTTCATAGTTTTGTTTTGAGAGGTTTTGAGCGCAACTCTGCAGGAGGCAATCATGTTTTCCAGCCACGTCAAATGGGAAAGAGAAACATCAACCTTAGAGGCCGCGGCGGCCGCGGACCTTATCGTTCACGTTTTCACGCCGATCGATCCGGTCTTCGATCACATCCCCGGGACCGGAATAATGCCGGCGGTCCACCCTGTCTTCACGACGGTCATAGCGGTCTTCGGTGCGGTCCACCACTCCGGCGGCACAGGAGGTGAACAGGAGGATACTGGTGGATCCGAGAAGCAGTAGGATGATTTGTTTCATTGTTAGGATTGATTTATGTGAGTTGGATTACGTTGCTTATGGCTTAGAAATGAGGATGGCGCGCAACCTCACCACATCACCGAAAAGGCACAGGTAAGGGTGTCCGAATCCATCCCGGTCTTGACCTGCGTGCGGGTGCCGATGTAGCCAAACTTGACGCCGAGCGACCGGCTAATGGGAAGTCCCACACTGACGCCGAATCCAAGATTGCCGACACGGTTGTCACTCTCAACTCCGTTTAGCGAGGTGATGCCGCCATACCCATAGCCGACGCTGCCAGCCAGCCAAAAGCCGGGGCGAAAGGTGTAAATAAGGTTGGCATCGGCAGTATAGAGCGGGTCCTGCTCCAGAACATTTCCTTTAAAAAACTCATCGTTTTCGGTGAAAAATGAGGCCGTCGTGGTGAGTTCCGCCGACCACTTGTCCCAGTTGTGAACCACTCCGAATTGCGGCCGAAAAGTGAAGCGATTGCTTCCAAGATTGATCAGTTTGTCAGTGAAGTATTGTCCGGTGGGCAATTGGGTTACAAGCCCCACGCCGACCACCGTGTCGCTTTTAGTCTTCGCCCGGTAGTCCGCGAACTCCTGACCCGAGAGCGGCGGAGCACCATAAAGATTGATCGCAAAGCGCACGAAAGAGTCCGCCCATCCGGCCCGATCGATACTGGCGGGGACTCCATTGAGCAGGCCACTCCACTGCCCGAATTGATAGGGTTGAGTGAGGTCAATCCGGGCCGACTTGCCAAACAATTCAAAGCTCCGAATGTATTTGATGGCCATGGTGTGCATTTCGAATGAGGCATCATCGATGCGGAGGTCGGGCTCCAGATAAATGTTCCCGTTCGTATAGGCATACGCCCCGCCGAGAAAGTTAGCCCCGATCGGCAAATGGCTCCAACGGCGTGGCTCGATCTCCTGCGCCTGGGCACACAGTGGAAGCAGCAGCATCGGCAATGCCAGAAGATTGAATTTGGAGAATGAAGTAAAGCGTTTCATGGGGCGGAGAGTAAACTAAGAATCAAAATGTAAAAAAGGAAATTGTGCGCTGAATGACCCAGAACATAGCCACACTGCCAATGGCATAGGGTGGAATGCGCTCGGCCCACTGAGGCCAGGGAATCCGGGCGCGGCGGGTAAGCGCCATCAAGCCCAACACGATGCCGATAAAGAGGAAGTGTCCGATCTCAACCCCCAAACTGAAAAACAACAGCGCAGAGGGAATGTGTCCGACCGGCAATCCGGCCTCACTTAAACCTCCGGCAAAACCAAGTCCGTGCATCAGCCCAAAACTGAACGCCACGAGCCATGGCGCGCGGGCCGTTATGCCTTCCACTCCCTTTTGCTGACGGAGAATTTCCGCCGCTACAAAAACGATGCTGAGTGCAATGACCGCCTCCACGGGTGGCGGCGGAAGGTGCACCCAACCGAGCGTGGCCGCGGTCAGCGTGATGCTATGGGAGATGGTAAACGCGGTCACCGTCTTCACCAAACGCCAACCGCCGCGGGTAAGAATCAGCAGTGCGAGCACGAACAGCAAATGATCAATTCCGGTCAAAATGTGCTCCACTCCCAGCACCGTGTAGGTGTGGGCCACTTCCAATACGTTTGGTGCCGCTTCCACCATAAACGATGGTGCAGAGGGTGTGAGTCGCGTCACTTGGGCCGTGCCGTCGAGCCGCTCCAAGCGGACCAGCACATCGGTCATGGTGGCGGTGAGACCTGCAATGCTGATGGTGGCTCCGTTCAGCCCGCCGGGACGTTGCACTGACCAGCGCTCGGTTAGCGCATTGTTGATCATCAATCCTCTCGGCTCGGTTAGATTTTTACAGTCCGAGGGAAACTCCACATAGAGCCCTAGCCGCAGGTTGTCACCGCGGCCGGGCACCTTCAACAGCACCTCGTAGGTCTCCGCCTTGGTCTCGCGCAGTTCCAGGTAGGCCGGCCGCATCTCGTGAGCGAAGACGGATGGGCAACCCAATAACAGAAAAAGGATGACGCTGGAGCAGGCAGCGAGGGCGGAACCAAGCAAACTCCGCTGTGTTATCGCGGCACCTTTCTCGTCCCAACCGATGCAGACAGGGGTCATTGCTGCGCCTCCGTCGATTTTTTCGCTTCGACCGCTGGTTGTTCAATGGTCACGGTGTATCGCTTCAGCAACGCCTGATAAAATTTCTCGTTCCCCTCCAGCCGACGGGCGTTGTCCCACTCCCGCCGCACCGCGTCACGCACCTCCGCCAAAGCGGGCAGGCGACCTTCCGTGCGTTCGCTGATGCACAGCAAATGCACCCCGTAGCCGGACTCGATCGGCCCCTGCCATTGCCCTGGCTTCAACGCCAGCAACTGGGCGGGGAATTGCTCCCCGAACTGTTTCGCGATTTCCCCAGCCGGCACCGCCGTAAATTCATACTCTAGCAGAAACGAATCGCCCAGCGTCGAAGCGTCGACTTGGCTGCCGGCTTGGCTTAATTGCGCCAGCAATTTAGCGGCATCGTCGGCCAGATGGTCTCCGTGCTTTTGCGGGTTGAGATACACCTGCCGGAAGGTAAGCCGCTGCTCCGTGCGGAACGTGTCGGCGTGGGATTTCAAATAGCCTTCCAACTCCGCATCGGTCGGTTCTTTTTGCGCAGCGATGTCATCAGAAACAAATTCCATCTTCTGTCGCAGGCGGCGGCGGATGACGGTATCATTTTTATCCAATCCCAGCGCGATCGCCTCCCGGCAATAGATCTCCTCTTTCAGATGGTCCTGCACCAAACCAGAGAGTTCTTCCGGGCTCGGTGGTCGCTGCCAGGTCTTCGCAAAGCCAGCCGCCAGATGTTCGATTTGGCCCTGGGTGATGACCACCTTACCTGACTCATCCAAGGAGCGAGGGGAAACGAAGCCATACCCAACGAAAATGGCGGCACCGAGAAGCAGGAAATGCAGCAGGGGGTCTTTAAAAATTCGTTTCAAGGAGTTGAGGAAGCGGAAGGTCTGGTTGGCAGTGCGCGGAGATAGTCATTGATGGCACTGCGTGCCGTGGGATGGATCGGGTCTGTGGCTGCCAGCATGGCCTGAAAGGTGGGCGCAAACTCCCACTGCTTCCACTCGGCCAGATCGCGCGCCACCAGCCCGGCCAGTGGTTTCCGTTCGGCCATGAAAACGCGATAGGTCGCGAGAACGCGCTCGCGCATGGCGGCGGTGCCCTCGCGTCCATGCAGACCGAGCGCGGACAGCGCGGCCTGAATTTCCTCCAGCGTGCGCTCGCGGTCGCGCAGGTAATGCAACTCGATGAAGTCCACGGCTTCGGTCCCGCGTCGGGTGGTGAATGCGGTCAGCAGCGCTGCCAGTTGCTTGTCATTCCCGGACTTCCATGCCGCCTCGGCTTGTGCGGACAGCCAGGCCGTGTCCTCATCGTTGCCGATCATCCCAAGTAGGACCAGCCACAAGCTGCTCTGGTTGGCCATGGCAGGATCGGCCAGCCATTGATGTAATTCCGCACGGTCAAATTGCCCGGCCTCGCGTTTAACGACATGGTAGGGCGCTTCCGCCCACATCATCCAAGCAGAGCGGGCGATGCGCGAATCGAGATGCGCAATGAATGGTCTCATCGCTGTCATCCGTGCGACCCATTCAGCATCGGTCGATGGTTTCCCAGAAAGCCCCGTCAGCTTCGGGAGAAAGGTGGCGAAGGACACCGTTGACTTACCCTGGGTTTTCCATGCCGAAGATTCATCCAGACGGGTCAGCAAATACGCGCCCTCTTCCTTGGCCTCCAACACCGTGATGTGCAGTCCTGACAAGGCCGCGCCACCCTTGATGACGGACTCCACTTCGAGTCCTTCGTCCCCTCTGCCCACCTTCGCGAGCACGACGTCCCGCGCTGCGATTACATCATCCGCGAGCGTCGGGTCCTTCCGCGTGAATCCAAGACAAAGTGGACAGGCATCCAGCATTCCACTCATCCCCAGCAATGAGACGCTGAGGCAGAAGAGGAAAGGAATGCGCGCAACCTCCATGCTGATCATCTCTCTGGCGAATACCAGATCGGCGAGGTGTAGGCGCGTTCCTGCGTCGTCATTGGAACCTCCTTGGGCATCTTGATTCCAAAGCGCACGGCCTCGTAAGCCGTCCAGCGCGGTGTGGGAATCTCGATGACGCGGGCGTAGTAAAAAGATGGCTGTGCGGAGTCGAACTCAGGGTCCGTCCAGATGGAACTGAGTTCCGGGGAGCCGATGGTGTTCTTCCAGGTCGCTTTGGCCACGTGCACCGTGTTGCCTACGGGCGGAACCTTGCCGTCGGCTCCGAGTTTGCGGTCGTCGGACCAGGCTACATCGTAAACTTTCTCATGCGTCTTATTCTCCTTATCCAGCCAGCCTTTGACGATCTGGATGCGATCCAGGTTGCCACTGAGGGAATCTTTCATTGCCGCGACGAGGAAGGTCGGAGCTTTTTTGCCCTCGCTCTTGCGCAAATCTCCGCCCATCGGCACGCCCTTCGCATAACCAACTCCAGCGGGCAGACGTGATTGCGCGTCCTCTGCCGTGAAATCCCAACCACCAAAGAAACGCACCACCATGCGTGGACCGGTCGTGGCGTAGGTTTCCTTGCGCTTCATGGCGTCAAAGATCGCCTCGCGCGTATTCTCCGTGGCCCAGACTCCCGCATAACCAGCCGCAGCCTGCTGCCATCCTTTGATGGTGAATTTTGGATCAGGGGCCTCGATGACGACATGCTCCCAGCGATGCGGGCCAGGCTCCACGCCGGAGTGCTTGCCGAAAAAATTATCCTCCTCCACCGCCGTCATGGCGGTGTGGGCATCGGTGCTTCCGATCATCCCGAACTTGAAGGGATTCACCCCCAGCTTCCGTTCCATGAGCAGACCATTCTTGAGCGCTTCACGGGTGTATTCGTATTGCAGCATTTCCGGCTTCTTGGCCTCGGTGCCATTGAGGTTGGACTTGTCCCACTTTTCGTAGTCGGCAAATTCATCGTTTGGTGAAAGCGCGGGATGCGCTTCGCTATCACCTTTGATCTGGGTGGCTTCGATGATGGTCTCAAACCGCGCCCGCAATGCCGCCAGTTCCTTGGTGTAGGGCTTTCCGTCGAAGGTCTCCACGGAAAACATGCGGCCATTGCTCAGGTTGCCATTGTGGGGGATCGCCAGCACCTCAGCGCCAGTCTCTTTCTCAAACTTCTCGAGGTGCCGCCAAAGGTCCTCTGGATTCTGGCTGTCGAACTGGGAGTAGGGCACGGTGCGATTCGCCACGCTGGAATTGCCACGGAAGAGCACGTTGCGGTGAAGATTATTGCCGCCCATGGTGGTGTATTCGAAGCCGATGATCGCGCTGAAGCGCCCCGGCTCGTTGTATTTGTCCGCCAATGCCGTGTAGGCCTGCCAGGCATTGCGCACGGCCTTTTCACTCTTGATGGGGGCCTCTTTGGTGGATAACGAGGCCACGATCTCCATGGCCGTGGCGAACACCTTGTCATTGTCCCCACTCTTCAGCGCGTCATACCATTTCCTGCCTTTCTCTGTGGCGAGGATTTCTGGATCGCCACTGAGCAGCTGCGGCATCAACCCATACATCTCCGCATGGTCGGAGATCACTAAAAAATCGAGTGGCCGCGAGAGTTTGGCTCGAAGTCCATACGTGGTGGCGATTTCTTCGCCTCGGGCGAAACGGAACGCATCCTCCTGCCCAACCCTGCACATCGTCCCGGCATCGACGGAAATTGCGGTATGCAGGTGGGTATCTCCCCACAGGACCCGTGTCGGATAATTGCGCCCAGCGTAGGGTGAGAAGTTGGGCTGGGTGATGTGGGCCACGTCTTCCTTGGTGACGGCCTCGTGGTTATCCGGCTCCGCCGAGCAGAGGCTGGACGCAATCGTGCACCCTGCGAACAGGAGTGCGGTTTGGATGGTTTGTCTCATGGTTCGATGGTTGCGTTAGGTGAAATTAGATCACTTCCCCGGTGTATACCAAATGGGCGAGGTGTAGCCACGCTCCTGGATTGTCATGGGCACATCCTTGGGCAGTTTGATGCCGTAGCGTTTCGCCTCGTAGGCGGTCCAGCGGGGTGTAGGGATTTCAAGCACGCGGCCGTAGTAGAACGCGCGCTGGGTGGGATTGAAATCTGGGTCTTTCCAGACTGCGATCAATTCTGGCGAGCCGATGGTGTTGGTCCACGAGGCGTTCGCAACATCCACGGTGTCACCTACGGCGGGCAACTTGCCGTCTGCTCCAGGTTTGCGGTCACCGGACCAGGCCACGTCATAGACCTTCTCGTGCAACTCGCCTTTTGCGTCCATCCAGCCTTTGATGATTTGGTAGCGATCAAGGTTTCCGCTCAACGGATCTTTGAGCGCCGCTACAAGGAACGTTGGCATCTTGCCCTCGGGGGCCTGCTGGAGATCACCACCCATCGGCACGCCTTTGGAGTAACCGGCTTCGGCAGGCATCCGGGTCTCGGCATCCTTGGCGTCAAAATCCCAACCACCAAAGAAACGCACCGTCATCCGCGGACCGGTTGTGGAATAAGCTTCCTTGCGCTTCAGGGCATCCCAAATGGACGCCCGCGTATTCTCCGTTGCCCAGACTCCGGTGTATCCAGCCGCCGCCATTTGCCAGCCAGCGATATTCACCTGCGGCGTTTTGATCACGGCATGATCCCAGCGATGGGCCGAGGGCTCTACCCCCGTGTGTTTACCAAAGAAGTTATCCTCCTCCGCCGTGGTCAATCCCGTGTGGGTATCGGTGCCACTAACGAAACCAAACTTGAAGGGATTCACCCCCAGTTGATCCTCCAGCTTCAGGCCTTCCTTGAGTGCCTGCCGCGCATACTCCCGTTCGATCATCCCCGGCTTCTTCGGCACCCCCGCAAGGTTGGCCTGATCCCATTTTTCAAAGTTGGCGAACTCGTCGGTCGGTGAGAGGGAGGGCTGCGTTTCGCCATCGCCCTTGATCTGGGTGATTTCATACATCGGCTCCCACTTGGATCGGTCCTCGGCCCACTTGCGGGTCAGGGGATTTCCCAGGAAGGTGCTCAGGGCAAACATCTTCCCATTGGAAAGATTGCCGTTGTGTGGAATCGCGAGCAGTGATCCGCCTGTCTTGGCCTCCCAAGTCTCCATCCACTTCCAAAGGTCCTCAGGATTCTCACTGTCAAAGGTCGTCATGGGAATGGCGGTGTCTGCCTTATCCTTACCGTCACGGTAAATGACGTTACGGTGCAGGTTGTCCCCGCCGCCGGCATTGCTCGTCCATTCGTAGCCTATAAGTGCCGTGAACCTTCCTGGTTCGTTGTATTTTTCCATGATGGCAGTGTTCTTTTGCCAGATGGAAAGGGCCAGCTTTGGATCCTTCATGGCCGGCGGCACTTTGTTGTTCGACTGCGCGCTGATCATTTCACTGGCAGCCTCCACACCTTTTCCAGAAGCCATCATATCGTGCCACTTCTTAATTTGCGGGTCAGCCATCAAAGTGGGATTCCCGTCCCGGATCTCGAAGATAACACCAGCGGCATCCGAGTGATCCGTAATCACCGACCAGTCGAGTGGACGACTCAATTTGACTGGCTCCCCGAGTGACGATTTCACCTGCTCTCCACGCGCAAAACGCAGCGCCTCTTCCGGTCCGAGCGAGCAACCAAACGCCCCGGCATCCACCGACCAGCCCGTATGCACGTGCTGGTCACCCCAGAAGGGGCGGGTAGGGTAGTTGCGATTCGCGTAAGGAGAGAAGCCCCGCTTCGGAAACGCCTTGCCAGCAGCCTCAGGGTTGATCTCGCCTTGGTCAGTAATGGCTGGTTTGTCCGCTGCGAACATTGGGAGGGCGCAGCCCGCCAGACCAAGGGTAAGGCTAACTGAGGTGATGGTGGTATTGAACTTCATGGCCGACGTCTTGATTGAGTAATTGATGATTTGATCGGTGACTCCGAGATTTAAGCAGGAGGGATGGCTCTTCTCAAGTTGATTCCTGCCGCGAGGACCTCCGAACGGGTTTCGCCTTTGATGGCGCGGAAGCCCTCGAGATTTAAGTCACGATGATCCAGACAGTTTGTCCCTGGTAAGTCGCAGGCCGATAATAAACGCCACCGACATACCGGCAGGAGTAGCCCGCGTAACGAACCGTAGTGTATCCAACAGGCACGGCTGCATAGTAACCACGGGGCAGCACTCCGACGCCGGGAGCACCGACACCCACGCCGGGCCTGACACCCACTCCAGGAGCCCCCACACCCACGCCGGGCCTGACGCCCACGCCAGGAGCACCGACACCAACGGCAGGGCGACCGACACCCACGCCACCATACCCCCCGACGCCCGGACCCGGAGCACCGACTCCGCGACCGGGATCACGCGCAAGCACAGTGCTGGTGGTGAGACCAAGAGCGAGGCCGAGGATAAGGGCGGTCAGATGCGCGGCACCGAGTTTTGTTTGATTGCTGAATGTGTGGTTGATTTTCATAAGACTATGGATGGAATGAGGTTGGATGGGTTAGTGTTTTGCAGCGCTGGCTTCGGAGAGGCTGATCATGGGAATTTCCTCGGCACCGGTGGGCGGTTGATAACGGAAGGCGGAGTCACCGACCTGTGCATTCAGGTCCCAAGTGAGGAAGTCCACATCCATGATCAGACCGCTGCCCGCGGTGTTTTTAGCAGTGGCCTTCAGGCGGCGCGGCAGGGAGTCTGCGACTCCGAGCCAGAGTTCGGCGTCGGCGAGTCTTCCCTGGAGGCCGATCCGGTGGCACTGGACCGTCTTTCCGCCTTCATTGACAGTGCCCTTGCCAAGGTAGGAAACGGATTCCACGCGGCCTTTGATATCGGCATAGGGATCGCTGACGATGAACTCGGCAAGCGGTGGCTGGAAGCCATAGCGCTGCGCCAAATACTCCGGAACCTTATCCAGCGTTCCCTGAAGCGGGGCCTTGGAGTAGAATTTGTTGAGTCCGTCCACCACGGTGAAAGTGCGCCCGTCGAAGATCATTTCTCCAGGAGCACCCTTTCCGGTGATCTTGACCGCCAGCTTGCTGGGTCTGGCCACCACCACCTCGACGTCGGCTTTGGCAGGTTGATTCATTTTCTCCGCGCGCTCCTTCGGCATCGTGCGGGTCGCGGTGAAGCGGTAGTGGTTCGTGGAAGCCAGGCGCGTGGACATCGCTTTCAACAAGGCATTCGCGTCCGGCGAGGCACCGGCGTCTGGAGGCGAGGATGAGTAACGGGTTGCACAGCCTGAAAGAAAGAGCGCGGTGCTGAGGGCGAGTAGTGGCAGTTTAATCATGGGATGGATGTGGTTTGGTTTGATTGGTTCGAAATCTTTAATATCTGGAAACGGGCCGTCCCATAAGCAGCGGGGCTACATGGTCGCGGATGAACTCCTTTTTCACATTATCAAAATGGTGCCCCTTGTCACCATCCTTCAGGAAATCCTCGGAGTAGGGAATGGTGACGATCTTCTCGGCGTAGAGTTTGCGGGTGGCGGCAGAGGCCCCGGCGGGGAGGACAAACCCCTTGATGCCCGCGCCGGGGTCGTGGAATTTCCGGTCGGCGGTTCCTGAGAACTTCATCATCGTCCCGACCATGCGATCGTGAGTCGAGGTGAAGATGTAAAGTTTGTGCTTCACCCGCTTGAGCGCCTCGGTCATGTCATAGTCGCGGCTGATGGATGTTCCCAGCAAGACGATATGATCCACCTGCGCCGTCGCGGGCAGCGCCTCGAGCGCGAAGATGGCCTCCGCCGTGCCTGCGGAGAAGCCGAGCAGGTTCACTGGCGCACCGGGATGATTTTTCTGGTAGGCCTGAATGCTGGCGGCACCTCCGTTTGCCTTGGACCGCTTGTAGGCCACGCTCGCATCCTGATCCGCCATCAGTCCTTTGTCTGTTTCCCAGGAGACGTTCTCGCCCGCTCCACGGTATCCAGCCTCCAGCATTCCCTGCACGACACCCAAAGCGTAGTTTGACTTCTTGGTGCCGCCACCGGCTCCATCGAAGTAGAAGGTGCAACCATGCGCCAGCCGCTCCTTTCGATCAGCACGGTATTTGAGATCCGAAATAGGTTTGGATGCGCAGCCGCTGAACGAGGCTACCAAAAGCAGGCCTAGCGCGGAGCGGACAAGTGGAGTGAATCGAGAGAGTGTTTGGCGTTTGTTTTTCATGGGAATGGAACTGTTTGGGGTCAGGTGGATGTCCTGCAAAAAGTCTGGGTTTCACGAGCAAAGTTACTCCGCCTTCACAAGGCCCGGTGGCTTCCAAGTGCCTTCGCCCGGCGGCAGGATGGATGGCGCTTCTGTCTTCGGCCAGTAGAGGCGCATGACCATGTAGAGCGGGCCGTTCGGCGCTGGGAGCCAGTTGGCTTCCTTGTCGGCACCGGGGCTGTCTTTCTGGATGTAAATCGTGAGCGAGCCGTCGTCGTTTTTCTTCATGCCGGGCAGCATGGGTGAGTTGATGAGAAAGCGGTTGATCGGGTTATTGATGAGCAACTGGCTTTTGCCTTCATACATCGTTACGGACCAGAACGCGTTCACCGGCGGGAACTCTCCAGTAGCGAAGGTGAGCGTGTAATTGTGTTTGCTGGCGTCAAGCACTTCGCCGTCGGGCAGCCATTTAGTCATGGGATACATCGCCTCCTCGGCGTCGTTGCCGAAGATGCCAGCCTTGGCGGCAGCGGCGCGGAGGAGCCAGTCGCCTTTGTAGAAGTCGCGATTGCCGAAAGCCGCTCCGACGTTCCAGCCGTTGATCTTCTTGCCCATGGCCGCGACTTTTTCCTCCATCTTCTTCTCGCCCGCCTTCACGCCGAGCAGCACGGCGGCTTTATGTTCGAGCGAGAGGTCTTTGAAGTTGAATGTTTTTCCCGGTCCGATGCCGATGCGCGCGAGCTTGGCGCGGATGCCTTTCTCCTCCGGACCCGCGGGCGCGAGGGTCAGCACGAAATCGAGGTATTCGAAAAAATTCGTCTTCGCGAGTTCCGCGTTCGCCTTCGGCCAATCCAACGCCGGTGCGGCGGGCGGCGCGGTCTGTTTCAGGAACGCGGAGAGCGGTTGCAATTTGTAGGCGTCCTGAATCTTCGTCACGTTCGGCATGTCATCCGCGCCGAAGAGCTGCGTGCGGAACAGAATGATGCTGAACTGCGTCGTCGGATGAAAAACTTTTTTGATTCCGGCGGGCGTCTCGCCCTTCCAGTCCGGCCCGGCGATGAGGTAATCGCCCGCTTCGCTGCCCGTGGCGCGGCTCCCGATGTAGCCGTAGTTGAAAGTATTCAGATCGCAGAGCATCACCGAGTAGTAGCGTTCCTTTTCCACCGCCGGGACGGAAATGACAGACGGCTCCGCGCGCAGGTCCACGAAGCCAAATGAGTAAGGCGTGTCGCTGTTCGGCGTGACGACGGCGGTGTCTTTGTCGGTGAACACGCGCCGCTCGTTGAAGAGCTGGCCGATCGGGCACTTGTATTGGCCGGAAGTCTGGTCGAACCAGAATTCGTAGTTCGCCGTGTAGGACATCACGAGCGGCAGCCCGTAAATAAAACCTTCCTCGGCGATGGCTTTGACTTCTTCGATACCGGGCGCAGCAATGCCAGCTTTCCTGTCGGCCTGTTCGGCCTGCGCAATTGTGTCGGACTTCTTGTCGCAGCCGATAAATGAGGCTATCAAAAGCAGGCCAAGCGCGGAGCGGATAAGTGGAGTGAATCCGAAGAGTTTGCGGCGTTTGTTCATCATGGAGGGGGCTGTTTGGGTTTCACTGATGAAGTCGCGGGCCGCCTCTTGCGAGACGACCCGCGCGTTCACTAGCGGTGATGGTTAGTTGGACAATGCCTTCTTAACATCTGACTCCTTTTTAGCCGCGTCTGCCTCGGCTTTCACCGCGGCTCCAACTGGCTTCACGTCCAGCGTGACTTTGAGGATCTTGCCAGTGAAGGCGTTGTCGCGCTCTTTGTAATCATTGGTGACTGGAGTGGCGTCGTCCTTGCCCACGCCTGCGGTCTCATCGGCCGAAAAGATGGCCATCTGCGTGCGTTCGATCCGGCCACTGGCGACTTTCTCTCCGTTGACGAGGATGTTGGCCACACCACCTTTTCCAGCTCCACCGCCATCGTAGTCGAAGTTCATGCGGATAGTGGCCTTACCCGCTGCCAGTGCGTTCGGGGCTGCGACTTTGTATTCCTGCAGCCCAAGGAAATTGTAGCAGTAGGTGGGCTTGCCGTCTTTGAGATACAGGCTCCAGCCCCCGAACCGGCCAGCCTGGGCGATGATAACACCGTTCGCGCCACCCTCAGGAATCTCCACGTCAGCAGTAATGGAGCACGACCGGTTCTTCAGGTTGAGGAAGACGTTTTCGCTCATCGAGTCCATGCCCAGTGAGAGCGTGAGTGAGGTGCGATCGCCCATCAAGTCTGGTCGCCCTGCGGATTTCGCAATCATGCGTTCCATCAGGCGGTCATCGATCGGCAGCACACGATATTTGCTCGCGTCCTTCATGAAGATGTCCTGCAGTTCCTTGAGCTTCTCAGGATTGGACTTGGCCAGATCGTTCGCCAGACTGAAATCCTTGGTCGTGTCGTAGAGTTCCCACGTGTCTTCTTGCAGCTTTTGCCGGGGCACTTTCTCCCAGGGCGCACGGTGGACGGTGCCGGCAAACCAACCGTCATGATAAATGGCACGATTACCGAAGATTTCGAAATACTGCGTTTGGTGCGTGCTCTTGGCGGCGGGTTGGTCGAAGCTGTAAAGCATGCTGACGCCTTCGATGGGCGACTGGACGGTGCCGTTGACGCTCTTCGGTTCGGGCAGGCTTGCCGCTTCGAGCACTGTGGGAGCCACGTCAATGACGTGGTGCCATTGCGAGCGCACTTCGTTTTTGCCTTTGATGCGTTTGGGCCAGGAGACGATCATGCCATTGCGGGTGCCACCGTAGTTGGAGGGCATCTGCTTGGTCCACATGAACGGGGTGTCACCCGCAACCGCCCAGCCTGCAGCCATGTGGGGATAGGTTGTCGCACTGCCCCACTCGTCGTAGTGTTTGAGCATTTCCTGCACGTTCTCATCCACATTGTTGAAATAGGTCATTTCGCTGAACATCCCGCTCATCCCGCCCTCGGCGCTCGTGCCATTGTCGCCAAGGATGTAAAATATCAGGGTGTTGTCCATCTGGCCGATTTCGCCAACAGCATCGAACAGACGTCCGATCTCGTTATCGGCGTATTCCCCAAAGGCGGCATAGACCTCCATTTGCCGGGCAAAAAGCTTCCTCTCGTCGTCGCTTAGCTTGTCCCAATCCTGAATGCCGTTTGGCTTGTTGGCGAGCTTCGTGCCTTTTGGCACTACGCCCAATTCCGTCTGGCGGGCGAGGGTCGCTTCGCGCAGTTTGTCCCAGCCGCCATCGAATCGGCCTTTGTTCTTGGCGATCCATTCCGCTGGCACATGGTGCGGCGCATGCGTCGCCCCGGGTGCGAAATACATGAAGAACGGCTTGTCCGGAGTCAGCGATTTCTGAAATTTCATCCAAGAGATCGCCTGATCGGTCATGTCGGTCATGAAGTTGTAGCCGGGGTGATGAGGCGTCGGAATTCGTGCCATCCCGTCATAGAGGGTCGGATTCCACTGGTCAGTTTCGCCACCGAAGAATCCGTAGAATTTGTCAAAGCCCGAACGTGTCGGCCAGCGGTCCGTTGGTCCTGATGGGCTAACCTCCCATGGGGCAGTCTCATGGTTCTTGCCAAAAAAGCTGGTGCTGTAGCCGTTTAAACGCAGCATCTCCGCCATGGGCGCGACACTGTTGGGGCGCTGCCCCGTATTGCCTGGAAAGCCGGTGGCCGTTTCGGTAATGCTCCCCATGTTGTTCATGTGGTGGTTGCGCCCGGAAAGCAAGGCCGTGCGAGTCGGGGAACAGAGTGCGGTGGTGTGGAACTGATTGTAACGCAGTCCCTGTTTGGCGAGGCGCTCCGCATTTGGCATGCGCACCGGACCACCGAAGGCGCTGGGCATGCCGAAACCCATGTCATCCACCAGCACGATCAGAACATTGGGAGCCCCCGCAGGCGCCTTAATCTCAAACCGCGGCGGAGCCTTGGCATTGCGCGCATCAAGTTCCGTGCTCCGCGGATAGTCCGGCTCCGGGATGGGCAGGGATGAGCGATCCAAAGTTACCTCACTAGTCTGCGCCAGGGTCTGGGCCGTGAAGCCGGTCAGGCTTAGTGCGAGATAGAGAGCTGCCAGGATGAGTTTTGTTTTCATGGGATAAATGCGCTTGGGCTCGATACAATTGACTGATTCTCCGTGCTCGTCAATTGTCCCGTTTCTCAGGTCCTTTTTTAGGGGCGGGCAATTGGCCCGACGTGCCCGGAACCACAGGAAGGTGCTGGACGGTCAGGCAACGGGTAGCATGATCATCCGCACGATCGCATAGGCGAACAGCACGAGCGCGAAGACCAACGAACCCCAGCGCACGTGACGTTGATCAAATTTCCCCATGGTGCCTGCAAAGAAAAGCACTGAGGCGAGGATGACGGTGATGCTCAGATAACCGCTCGCATAGTTGCCAGTGACGTTTGATTGAGCATCATCCAGCGCGGCCTGGGCGCGGGCTTCGCTGATTTCTTTTTGGAAACGTGGTGTATAGAGGGCGGGGACAAAAGGATGGGGCGGTGCGGCTGGATTCTCAAATGGGTTCAGCGCGATCCATTTCTCATAAGCCGGCTTGAGCTCTGCCCCGAAGCGGTCTGCGTAGAACTTTGCAGCTTTGTCATTCCCTCCCAACCGAGCATCAACCACCTCGAAAAACGCCTTCACTTGCACTGACTCAATCTGCTGCGCTTCGAGAAACAGGTTGCCGGCCTGGCGCTCAAGTTTGTCTGCGCTGGTCTCGAGCGCGCTGCTCTGTCCGCTCCAGCGGGAGCTTTGATAGGAGCACCACGCGGTCGAGAGCGAGGAGACAGCCATCAGGATGGCGGTGACTGGCTCGAACCAGCGCTTTTTCGGATCAGGGCGGATGGGCGTTTCGTCGTCCATTTTCGGTATGGAGGTTATTTGGTTGGGTTTGCTGGGTGGCTAAACCCAGGGCGGTTTTCCCGGATGAGCCTGGAAAAATCAGCGGAAGCATCAGCCGCCTGCGCAGCTGAGTTGGTCAACGCTTTGGGCCGCAGCTCCGCGAAGGACAGGCCATCCGTGACGAAGCTATGGCGCTCGAAAAGCATCTCGTCGCCCTTGCCGTTGGCGAGCATGCGCCAGTCCCAGGGAATGCGTTCACTGGCAGGATGCTGCGAACGGATGGCGGTGGTGCAGTTGGTGGTGAGGGCATTATACCACCGCGGATGATCCTTCAGATCATTGATGGTGGTGATGTATTCCAGAAAGCGCTCGCGGGCTCGTTCCAGCTTGATGGTCGTGCGATAAAGATAGGAGTCCTCGCCTTTGCGGTAATTCGTCCGCAAACGAATGACATCCCGCTCGTCCGCCATGATGTAGGTCAACTCATACTGCCGGTAAAGTCCGCCAATCGCAGAATAGGACTCTCCCACTTCTTTGCGCGTTTCAATGGAGAAACATACGGGAGGACCCTCAGTGAATTGAAAACTGGCAATCGGATGAGCCATCCAAGGTGAGCCCCAATAGTTGACGAACAAATCCACGCCTGTCAGTTGCGAAAGGCGAACGGTGCGCGTTTCCCAATGCGGGGTGTAATCTGTCTCCGTGCGGTAGTCGCAGTTCCGAATGTTATGCAGAATGATTTCATCCCCGTTGATTTCAGCCCACGGCAACTCTGCCACATCAGGTTGCCATGGCCGATCGTTGCGCGGTGCCTGGGTGAGCCACCAGATGAGCACCAACACGAAGGCTCCAAACGCCGCTGCCAGTTTCCTCCAGCCACCGCGCACTCTGAAGATTAGCGCCACAACGCCAATCAAAAAGCCCCACGCGACGAGGGTTTTGACCACGGGGAAATCAAATAGCAGAGCCCCAAAGGCCCACAGCACCGCAATACCAACGAGGACCCAGAGTCCGGAGAAAAGCACGGACGCGCTGATACGACGGAGCCGGGATGGCTTGGCCGAACCCAAAAAAGTAATCATGGGAGAAGTGCGTGGTTTTTGGAAGTGACGCTTACTGGTAGCCGCTCATTACGGCCGGGCGGCCGGTGCGGCTTTCTTTCCCAGGTGCAGATAGAGAATCCGTCTCACCTCTGCGATGCCTAAAGGATGCTGATTGGTCCAGTGGCCGCTGGGGATGATGATTTCACTCTGCGCTCCATCGAGATGGCTGCTCCAGTAGGGGACGATGCCGTCACTGCTAATGGGTTCGGTGCGGCTAAGGTTCCCGCCCTTGCCGCGGTCTCCCAAAATGGAGTGATAGGGAATTCCCTTGGCGAGCGGCAGTTTATCGAGATTTTTGACGAAGCGATTCTCCGGGTTAAGGAAGTCAATGCTGTTGGGCATTTTCTTTAACTGAGCTCCCGTTGAGGCGGGTTTGATCTTTGCCAGGGCACTGGTGTCCCCCTTGATTAAGTCGATGGGCCCGCCAATCAGCTTGGATCCCAGCTTACCCATGAAGTTGGTCGCCATGTTGGCACCACGGTGCGAGGGGGAGAGGAAAATCACGCGGCTGATCTCAGGACGATGTTGGAAGATCAGCGCATCGGTCATAACCTTGCGAGTCTCAGGCGCGAAGCCCATTTCACCCGGTGGTTTATCATAGGTGGCATTCCACAGAGTCATGCCGCTGTCAGTCATTAAAACCCGGCTGATCATACCGCCCATGCTGTGACCCAACACGACCATCTTCTTGTGATCCGGGTAGCGGGCATGAATGGCATCCAACTGCTGGCGCAGCATGGAGGCACTGGCCGGATATGGATTGCCAGAGGCGTAACTGAAGAACCAGACTTGGTAATTCTGCCGAATTACCGGGTCAGCCCGGAGGCTTTCGATCATGGGCGCCCAAGTGGCCTGGGAATCACCCAATCCGTGAATGCACAGAAGCGGAATTTTCTTAGGGTCATACGGTTGCAGGCGGGCGAGGCGTGCTCCGGTGGCAAACTCTTCAGGCTTGAACAACCCGCCGAGTTCCTTCTTCCTTGGCTGGAGTTCCGCCAAGGCCAAAGCGATGGGGGCGGTGAAATTTGCGGCCAAAGGATAGGTTTTACCTGCCACCGTGACCGTCTCAGAGGAGAGGGGATCCGCCACGCTGGCGACGCAGTTGCTCCCTTTGATCTCCACCAGACCTGTCATGCCGTAGTAAGCATGTTTTCCCATCGCAAATTTGTCTTGCTTGGTCAGATCATAGTCCTTGGTATCGACTACGATTGGCGCCCCAAGTCCATCCTTCGCGCAGTCGTTAACCACCAATCTTCCTTTGAACTGATACCGATCTACTGGTCGGATCTTGAAGTTTGACGGATTGTGAGCCGGGTTTCCATCCGTCTTCAAGGAGAAGGTCCACGTCTGCCCAGCCCCGGGGCAGGACAGCGGGGCCTTCCATGGCTCCAAACCAGCAGTGCTGAAGGTCTCAAAAATGCGGGCGACGGCAAAATTATAGTCCGCCCTGGCTTGGGGGTCGGTTGGGTTTTTACTCAGCACCCCGTTGGCGGCGGCAACGGCATCCAAATAGTGGCCGATGTTTTCCCGTGGCTCCTTGCTCGGATGATTCAGCGCCTGGGTGATCGCTTGGCCGGCTGCTGAGGACGAACGGTAACTCAAGCGCCTCTCACTGACCTTGGAATAGTTGGAACAACTGGTGGCGGCCAAAGTAATCCCAAGCAGGACAGTATGGCGGATTTTATGCAAGATTTTGGGTGATTTCATAATTGCTAGTGATTGTAGCACTGAGACAGAATCCGCCGTGATTAGGTCGGTGATTCTGGGGGGTGACGTTCCGATGGGATAACCATTTTCCAGTCGACCTTCGTGCTTCCCACATTTCAGTCGTTGACAGTAGCTTAGTCAAGTCCCTCGTCGAGCCTTTCGAAGAATGCTGCCGTGAACAACGTGTTGCATCATGAGAAATAAGGATCATAATCAGCGCCCCTCCCTTCTGACGAGGAGTTTCATTTAGCATTTAGTATGGAAAATCAAAAAATCGCAATTATCGGAATCGGCTGCCGCTTTCCCGGCGGAGTCAATGACGCAGAATCGTTCTGGAAACTGCTGGCCGAAGGCCGTGACGTCGTCACGGAAACGCCGGCGGACCGCTGGAACGTCGATCGATTCTATGACGCCGAGCCAGGACTGGCTGGGAAAACGATAGCCAAGCGCGGTGGGTTTATCGAGGGCATCGACCAATTCGATCCACAGTTCTTTGGGATTTCTCCGCGAGAGGCCCCCTACATCGATCCGCAGCAACGACTCCTGTTGGAAACGGCCTGGGAGGCGATTGAAAGCGCAGGGATCGTTCTGGATTTGGAAAATGGGACCGACATTGGAGTCTTCATGGGTGTCTCGCACAATGATTATCAGGCGATTCAGGGAGGCGGGACGGATCGTTGTGGCATCAGTGCCCATTCACCAACCGGCAGCGCCCACAGTATTGCCGCCAATCGTATTTCCTACTGTTTCAATTTGCGAGGTCCAAGTCTGGCGATGGACACCGCCTGTTCTTCCGCGCTCACCGCAGTGCATATCGCCGTGGAACAACTGCGCTCAGGTCGCTGTAAGATGGCGATGGCGGGTGGGGTCACCGTGATGATTACCCCGGACGGATTCATCGGATTTTCCCAAGCCGGGATGTTATCGCCGGATGGAAATTGCAAAGCCTTTGATGCTGCGGCCAATGGGTTCGTGCGCGGGGAGGGAGCCGGAGTTGTGCTACTCAAACCGCTGGCACAGGCCCAGGCGGATGGAGACCCCATTTACGGAGTGATTCTGGGTTCGTCCTTAAATCAGGATGGCCACACCAACGGCATTTCGCTGCCCAGCACGGAGGCCCAGGCGCAACTGGTGCGCAATGCTTGTTTGGATGCGGGGATTCATCCCACGGCCGTGGGATTTGTGGAAGCCCACGGCACGGGGACGGCGGTGGGGGATCCCATTGAGGCCACAGCGCTCGCCGAAGCACTCTGTGTGGACCGACCAGCGAACGACCCGTTGCCAATTGGATCCGTGAAGACCAACATGGGGCACTTGGAAACGGCGGCCGGTATCGTCGGCTTGATCAAAGGCATGTTGGTGGTGAAGCATGGCCAGATTCCCCCAAGCCTGCACTTCAAATCACCCAACCCGCATATGGACATGACGGCGTTGAAGCTGCGGGTGCCCACGCAGTTGGAACCGTTTCCAAAGTCCGCCGGCCCTCGAATTGTTGGGGTGAATTCTTTCGGCTTTGGCGGTGCCAATGCCCACGTCATCCTCACGGAGCCGCCAGCGCGGATTGCGAAGACACCGGGTTCGCTGCCCTTGGATCGTGCCTGGCCGATTGTGATTTCAGCCCGTTCCGAAGAAGCGCTCAAAGGCACGGCATCACGCTTGGGAAATTGGATTGCCGCGCATGAAAAGGGCAATGGAACCTCGCCACTTCTGCCCGACTTGACATACTCCCTGGGCGCGCGGCGTAATCACCATGCATATCGCCTCACGTTGGTCGCGGGTACTCCGGACGAGTTGATTCAGGAGTTGGCGGACTTTGCCAATGGCACCTCCGGAAACAAGGCGCGGACATCGTTCACCCCGCGTCCTGAGAACCCCGCCCGCGTCGGCTTCATCATGAGTGGCCAGGGGCCACAGTGGTGGGGGATGGGTCGTGAACTCATGCGCAACGAACCGGTCTTCCGCAGGGTCATGGAGGCCTGCGCCAAGGCAATGGCTCCCTATGCCAGATTTTCCCTGCTGGAAGAACTGAATCGGGCCGAAGCAGACTCGAAATTACAACAAACAGAGATCGCCCAGCCCGCCATTTTTGCGATGCAAGTGGCGCTGGCAGAGTTGTGGAAATCCATCGGCGTGGCTCCGTCGGCCATCGTGGGCCATAGCGTTGGCGAAATTGCCGCCGCGTGTGTCGCCGGCATCCTCAGTCTTGAAGAAGGTGCCCGGGTGATCGTATTGCGAGCCCGCTTGATGCATGAATGTGCCCGGGGCGATGGCACGATGTTGGCAGTGAGCCTGTCCGAGGAAGAGGCCCTGGCCTTGATTGCGCGGCATGATCGCACCGTCAGTATTGCGGCCTTCAATGGACCTCGCTCGCTGACCCTTTCTGGCATGCGCGCCTCGCTGGAAGCAATCCGGGCCGAGTTGGAACCGCAGAATATTTTCGCCCGTTTTGTCCGGGTGGATCATCCGTTCCACCATGCCATGATGCAGCCTGCGGCGGATAATCTGACCAAGGAATTGGCTCAGTTAGTGCCGCAGCAGGAAACCGTGCCCTTTTTCAGCACGGTCACCGGCCAGCGGTGTGCCGGTAAAGATTGCACCGCCGCCCACTGGGGCCGTGGCATTCGTCAAGCGGTCCAATTTGTGCCCGCAGTCAATGCCCTGGCCGACTTTGGCGTCGATGTGTGGTTGGAAATCACTTCCCACCCGGCTCTCTCGATGTCGATTCAGGAGTGTCTCACGGCCCGCAACCTCAAGGCGCAAGTAACCGCCTCCGCCCGTCGGGAGCGCGAGCATGAGTCCTTCCTGGAAGCCGCGCTGGATCTCCATCGCGGCGGAGTGGTGCTGGACTTTTCCGCCATGACGCCTGCGCGCAATCTGCTTTCGCTCCCTTCCTATGCCTGGGACAAGAGTCGCTGGTGGCATGAGTCCAGTGAACTGCGTGAAGGCCGGATTTCCGCCGGTGGCAAAGGTCTTCTGGACATCCGTCTGTCCCGCGCTACGCCGACTTGGACGACGCGTCTCGATGGGCGGCACATGGCCTATCTGAAGGATCACAAGGTTGATTCCCATATCATTTTCCCCGGCGCAGGCTTTGTGGAAATGGTGTTGGAAGCCGGCGTGCAATTGTTTGAAGGTCGTCCGTTTGCGATCGAAGATTTCGAAATCCGCCGCCCGCTCCTTCTCCCGGAACCTGCCTCCGCCGTGGTCTTGGAACTCACTTACGAGCCCGCCGAACGCACGTTCACGATTCAGAGCAAGTTTGATCAAGCGGCCTCCTGGTCGGTGCACGTCGTCGGCTCGCTGCGCAGTGAGCGGACGGAATCCTCCTTTGGAAATTCTGTTTTAGCAGCCCCCGGAGCTGAATTGGAATCGGAAGGCGTGGGCGCTTTCTACGGCCACATGAGTGATCTGGGCCTGCGCTATGGTGATGAGTTCAAGCCCATCCGTGAGTTAGCGGCGGGGGCCGGACAATCCGCTGGTCGCGTTTCCTTGTCGGAAAATGTCGCTGGCCGGGCTCCAGAATATGCCTTGCATCCAGTCCTGCTGGACGGGGCGCTGCAAGTCTTTTCCGCAGGTGCCAAAACGGTGGAAGACCGGAAGGCGAAGATGAAATTGCCGGTGCGGTTTGCGCGGATTTTGTTCCTTCGCTCGCCCGGCGCTTCCGTGCAGGTGCGCGCCAGGGTGCTGCATTTTAACGAGGAATTGATCGAAGGCCGCATCGGCCTCTATGATGAAGCCGGGCATCCGTGCGTGCTGGTGGACGGATTCCGCGCCATCAGTATGAGCGCAGCCCGCCGTCCCGGGGCCTCCGGTGGTGGTCGCGATTTGGTTTATAATGTGGATTGGGAACGCACCGCCCCGACCGTGGCTCCGGCCACGCTAACCCCCGTGCCGCTAAGCCAACTCAAGGAAGTTGCGACGAAGGCGTTGGACGAAGTTGTCGCGCTCCGTGGAGTGACCGAACTGCAGGGAGTGATGGCTGCCGAGGACGACCTGGCTGCTGCCCAAATCGCTGCGGGCCTGCGGGAAATGGGTGTGAAAACGGCATTTTCTGCCGACTCACTAACCGTTACTCCGCTGATGAGCACCGTCTTTGGGCGCTTGATGGACAAGCTCGCCAAACGCGGTTTACTCACCGCCAAGGACGGGACTTACACCCCAACGGCAGAGTTCATTGTTACCGCAGATTTGGCTCCGAAAAAACTCCGCGCCTTCCTCACGGACCATCCCGGTCACCTGCCAGAAGGCCTGCTCTGCACGGCGACTTGCGGTGAACTTGGGGCGATTCTGCGCGGAGAAAAAGACGCGGTGCAAATTCTCTTCGGTGGATCGAACACCGACCTGCTGGATCATTTCTATGGGGACGGCCTGTTCTCCAGCCACTGGATGGTTAGCATCGGCAAAGGCGTGCAAGAAGCCGCCCGCAACCTGCCGGAGGGCCGTGGTTTGCGGATTCTCGAAGTCGGCGCAGGCACGGCCGGTCTTGCGGCGCAATTGCTGCCGCTGCTGGATCGCGGACTGCACACCTACACATTCACTGACGTTTCCGCGGGCTTCTTCTCCGCCGCGAACCAGAAACTCGCGGCCTTCCCTGAGGTGGAATACAAAGTGCTCGATCTGGAAAAGCCCGCCTCCGATCAGGATTTCGAGCCTGGCACTTATGATTTCATCGTTGGCACCAACGTGCTGCACGCCGTGGCCGATGTCCGTGTGACGCTTAAAATGCTGCACGATCTGCTCGCTCCGGGCGGCACGTTGTTCTTCATGGATGTCGCTTCCCCTCAGCTCTGGACCGAAGCGGTCTTCGGTCTAACCCAAGGCTGGTGGCACCTCACCGACCGCGATTTGCGACCTGAACAACCACTGATGCAACGCGCCCAGTGGGAAGCTGCCCTCAAGGAAGTTGGCTTTGCCGAAACCGCTTCGATGCCCGGTCTGCAAGGACCAGAAGGCGAAGGCCAAGTCGGTATCCTCGGCCGCAAAGCCGGTCAAGCTGCGGTCGCAGCCGTGGCGATGGAGGCTCCGCTCGAAACCTCCTGGGTGATCTTTGCGGACGAAGCGGGACTGGGAAATGAAGTAGCTGCGCAAGTGACTGCTGCTGGATCCCGTTGCCGTGTGGTCCTGCGGGGCGACAAATTTGCCGCTAAAGACAAGGATAGTTTCACCATTCGCGACCAAGCCCCAGAAGACTGGAAACAGCTCTTCACTGCGTTGCTCGCGGAAGCGCCACCGGAACGCTTCGTTTACCTCTGGTCGCTCGATGAAAAGACTGGCACGGGTGACAACGATGCGCTGATGGGCATCGATTCCCTGCTCCACTTGACGCATGCCTTGGAAGAAACCATGGCCGTGGCCAAGATCCGCATCGATCTCGTGACCCGCGGGGCCCAACCCGCCGGTCTGCACATGGGAGCCACCACCGTCGCGCAAGCACCGTCGATTGGGATTTTCCGCGTCATTCTCGCTGAGCATCCAAATTTTGCCTGCCGTGGCATTGACTTGCCGACCGAAGTTTCCCCCGCTGATCGTGGTTTGCTCTGGAGCGAACTCATCCACGTGGATACCGAACGCGAAGTCGCCCTGCGTGGTGAGGCCCGGTACGTGCAACGGATCAGCCGTGGTTTGCCGCATCGCGAGCAAGCGCTGGATGCCAGCGTGCCACTGCGACTCGAATCCCGTGAGCGTGGCCTGCTGGACAGTCTCCGTTTCACGCCATTCACGCTGCCAGTCTGCGCCCCGGGCGAAGTGCTTATCAAAGTCAAAGCCGCCGGGATGAACTTCCGCGACGTGCTCAAGGCGCTGGCGCTCTATCCCGCAGAAACCGCCGATGCGCGGATCTTTGGGGACGAAGTGGCAGGCGAAGTCGTGGCTGTCGGGGCTGGCGTCACTCATCTTGCGGTGGGGGATCAAGCCTTCGGTCTGGCCGTCTTCGGCCTGGCCACCCACTCGCTGGCCCGTGCTGCCGACATGCGGAAGATGCCAAAAAATCTTTCCTACGAGGAAGCCGCCACGCTGCCAGTAGTCTTCATGACGGCTTGGTATGCGCTGCATAACATTGCGCGCATGAAAGCTGGCGAAACCATTCTGGTCCACGCTGGTGCTGGTGGAGTCGGGATGGCTGCGATCCAAATTGCCCACCATCTGGGGGCCGATGTCATTGCCTCTGCGGGCAGTCCGACCAAACGGGCGCTGCTGAAAACGCTGGGCGTGAAACACGTCATCGACTCCCGCCGTGGAGACTTTGCGGAGTCCGTTATGGAGCTGACCAATGGTCGTGGCGTTGATGTGGTGCTGAACGCACTCGCTGCCGAAGCCATTCCCATGGGTCTGTCCTGTCTCGCGCAGTCCGGTCGTTTCCTCGAAATTGGCAAACGCGACATTTACATGAATTCCCGCATCCCGCTCTGGGGCCTGCGCCAGAACTCCTCGTTCCACGTCATTGCGATGGATGCCATTTTTGCAGGCGACGAAGAGCAGACGCGCGAGTTGCTGGCTGAAATTGCGGTTCTCGTGGAAAAAAGATCGCTCACGCCACTCCCCTTCCGTTCGTTCCCGGCCAGCCGGATCGATGCTGCCTTCCGCCTCATGGCAGGTGGCAAGCACACGGGCAAAGTGGTCGTCGGTTTCGCGGATTCGTTCATCGTCAGAAAGGGAGAACCACCGTTGCCGCCGTTCGAAATCAAAGCGGATGGTGCCTACCTCATCACGGGTGGTCTCGGTGGATTCGGCCGCGTGCTCGCAGAATGGCTGGTCGCAGCTGGGGCCCGTCACCTCGTGCTCAGCAGCCGCAGTGGCGCATCCACTCCGGAAGGCGTCGCCTTTGTGGCCAGCCTTGAAGCGCGTGGCATCGAAACGAAAGTCCTGAAAGCAGACATCGGTTCTCCGAAGGATGTGAAGGCGCTGATTTCCGAACTGCGGGCTGCGAAGACTCCGCTCAAGGGAATCTTCCACCTCGCCATGGTCATCGACGATGCCCCGCTTTCCGCCCTCACCGCCGAGCGACTCCGCACGGTCATGGCCCCGAAAGCCCATGGCGCTTGGTTGCTGCATGAAAATACGCAGGACATGCAACTCGATGCCTTTGTGATGTTCTCCTCAGTCTCAAGTATCTTCGGCAACCCCGCCCAAGGAAACTACTCGGCTGCCAATGCCTTCCTCGATTCCCTCGCCTACCATCGTCGTGCGCTCGGCCAACCCGCCCTCGCGATCAACTGGGGCGTGCTCGGTGGCGAAGGTTATGTGGCCCGCAATGAACGTGTGGCGGAATTCCTGGCTCGTCAGGGGACCGGGGCACTGACTCCGGCCGAAGTGACCTCGCTCATGGAATCCTTCCTCACGGCCCACGCGACCCAAGTCGCAGCGATTCGTGTGGACTGGGCGAAATGGCGGCAATCGTTCCGCGGCATGCAGGACAATCCGCTCGTCGAGCGCATTTTTGCAGCGGGAGTTGAAACGCAGGAAGCTGGCGGTGGCGGCAACGACTGGCGCGCCAAGATTGCAGCGGCTTCAGCAGAAGAACGGACGGGGGTCATTGGCGAAGCCGTGCGCGACGTCGTGGGCTCCGTGCTCCGGGTCAAGCCCGACAGCCTGCGCGAAGATCAACCGCTCACCGACCTCGGGCTCGACTCGCTCATGGGCGTGGAAATCGAGACGATGCTGGAAAGTTCCATCGGCGTGGCCCTGCCTCCGACGACGTTGATGCGGGCGCGGACCATCGGTCAGATTGCCGTGTTAGTGGCCGAGCACCTGGGCAGCGGAACCGAGGGCGCCAAGCCAGCGGTGGCCGAAATAGTCGCAGAGCCGACCACGGTGGCTGAAGTGGATGTGGATGCCCTGACCGATGAGGACATCGACCGCCTGCTCGGAGCCCTCCCTGAGCTGGAGGAAAGCAACGAGGCTCAATAGGCAAATCCGCATGGAGCAAAACAGCAGAACCCAGTTCAGGCAATGGTTGGAAAGTGGGGAAGCCCGCCTGCAACCACTGAGCTTGCCACAACGAGAGTTATGGGAGGCTTCGCCCTTGGCGGTGGGATCGGCTGGCAATCACATCTGTGGTTTCATCGAAATCAAAGGTCCCATCACCCCGGAACAGTGCGAACAGGCGCTGCACCGGGTGGTCGAACGTCAGGAAGCCCTTCGCACTTCTTTCCTGCCGGGGAAGGAAAAGCCACTGCAAATGATTCGTGCCACGGGAGCCGCCCTGCTGACGCATCGGGAACTGAGCGCAGCCGAAGCTCAACCGGAGGCGATGGAGGAATTGATGTTGGAAACTTACCGGGCCCCTTTTGATCTTTTGCAAGGCCCGTTGCATCGGGTGCAAATGCTCCGTAGGGGAGGGAACGATCACGTGTTGGCGTTCTCGATTCATCATGCGATTGCCGATGGTTGGTCCCTCGGCGTCTTCGTGCAGGATCTCTGCACGGCGTGGGTCATGGGTCTGACGGGATTGCGCAAAGCAGTGGCGGTGGGATTGATGGGGTTGAAAAACACCCTGCCGCCGGTGGCGCAAACTTACAGCCAATGGGCCGCTGCAGAGCGCGCTTACTGGCAACCCGCCGAAGTCGCCAACCGGGCGGATTTCTGGAAAGCTGAGTTGGCAGGATCCCGCCCCGTCTTCAATGAGAGCGGGGCTTCCACGCCCGGATTTTTGCACCGCTGGGTTTCCTTCATCCCGCCGCAAATGACCAATGCCGTGCGCGAATTGGCGACCCGCCACAGCACTACGCTTTTCAGCACGCTCCTCGCAGCCTTTCAATGGACTATTTCCAAGTGGAGTGGCAAGGACGACATCCTCGTGGGCACGCCCGTCGCCAACCGCAATAAGGATGCGGTGCGCGAAACGATGGGTTACTTCGCTGGGGTGGTGCCGCTGCGCGGTCAGATTGATTCGCAGCAATCCTTTTCCCAGCATTTGCAAACCGTGTCCTCGCGGGCTCTGGATTGTTTCGCCAATGCCCTGCCGTTTGCAGAATTGGCGGCCCTGCGGGCGGAAACGCATCGTCCCGGAGAGCACACGATTTTCGATATTCGCTTCGCTTTGCAAAATCATCCGGTACCAGATGTGAATTTGCCGCGTATCTCCACGAAACTACGCATGCGCTCGACCGGCACCGCACGCTTCGACCTGGGATGCGAAATCACCCAAATAGGGTCGGAGTTAGAGGTTGTCTGGCTCTATCGCACGCATATGATTTCCCTGTCGAATCTCCAAGCTTTACACCAACTATTTATCGAAATCCTAACCAACGTTTGCCTCCGCCCTGAAGCGCACCGCACCGTTTAGCACTGCCACCCGCCATGAATGCCATCCCCCCCCAATTGCATTCCGCTCCTCCAATCATTGCCTCCTCCTTCATGGACCCGGAGGATATTCCACCAACGCATTGGGTGAGTAAGGCCGCCTTCCCGATCATCAGCGCGGCTCTGATCCTTACGCAGGTGGCTCTGGGTTTTGCCGTGGCGGCCCATCAGATTTGGCTGGCGATCCCGCTCGTGCTGCTGGTCAGCCATTTCATGCACGGCACGCTGATCGGCTTTCACGAGGCCTCGCACGGAATGTTGCGCAAGAACCGATTCATTAACGACGTGGACGGCACCATTGCCGGCATCCTTAGTTTCATGAGCTTTACGCTGTATCGGGTCGCCCATCAGAAACATCATTCACATCTCGCGACGGAGCGGGATGAGGAACTGTGGCCCTTTGTAAACGTCAACGCTCCGCGTTGGTTTCGGCGGATGATCGCCTTCATTGAACTGAATGTGGGCCTCCTGTTCACGCCGTTTCTCTTCGCTCGGATGTTCCTGCGGAAAAATACGTTCATCCACAATCGTAAAGTCCGCCGTCGCATTTGGGCCGAATTTATTCTGATCATTGCGGTCTGGACGGCCATTCTTTGGGCAGTGGCGCATTGGCAGCTCTGGACTTACTTTTTTTGGCTCTACCTTGCTCCCGGCGTCATCGCGGGAAATTTGCAGAGCTGGCGGAAATACATCGAGCACGTCGGCTTGAGCGGTCACACCGCCAGGAGTGCCACCCGTAGCATCGTGGCCGATACTTGGTCCGGAAAGCTTCTGGCGCTCACACTGCTGCACGAACCCTTCCATGGCATCCACCACTTGCGCGCTGGTCTGCCGCACGCTGAACTGCCAAGGCACGCCCCACTCCTCGATCCCACCGTGGAAGGTGACGTGCCGCCATTTCCCAATTATCGCAGCGCCATTAAACATCTCTTCCAGAATCTTTCAGATCCAAAATCCGGCAGCCACTGGCCAGACGCAACGGTCAAAACCCCCCATTGACCGGATTCATTGTCGGCGGAACTTTATCCCATGAGTGCAACGCAACAACCCCCCACCGAAAGCTTGGTCTACGAAGCGATCGGTCTGAAAAAAAGTTACGATGGCGGCAAAGTGGCCGCGCTTCGTGGCATTAACTTGAGCATCAGGCCGGGAGAATTCGTGGCGATCGTCGGCCCAAGTGGCTGCGGTAAAAGCACGCTGTTGCAAATGCTGGGATCACTGGACACGCCCGGGGAGGGAGTCCTGAACTATCGGGGCAAACCTCTACCCGCGACGGCGGATGCGGCCGAGTATCGTTCGCATGAGATCGGTTTTGTCTTCCAATCGTTCCAACTCCTGCCAACCTTCAATGTGCTGGAGAATGTGCAGATTCCAATGTTTGAGGGCAAACTTTCAAGGGCCCAGCGTCAGGAACGGGCCGCGAAACTACTTGAATCCGTGGGCTTGGGACATCGCTTAAAACACTATCCATCGGAGTTATCCGGCGGAGAGCGGCAGCGTGTGGCCATTGCGCGAGGCTTGGCGAATCAACCCTCTGTCGTGCTCGCGGATGAACCCACCGGAAATCTTGATAGTGTTAGTGCCAAGCAGATTATGGAATTGCTGCTCCAGTTGCATCGCGACTTGAGCATGACATTGATTCTGGTCACTCATGATTCAGCGGTCGCGCAACTCGCTGACCGCACCATCCGCTTGAAAGACGGCTTGGTGATCGCTGATGAAGCCTCTGCGCCCTCAACCCCATCTGCATAAATGACATTTCTAACTATCGTGCTTCGCAGTCTCACCCAGCGACCCGTTCGCACCGGATTGACTTTGGTTGGGATTTCCATTGGAATTGCGGCCGTGGTGGCCCTGGTTGGCATGGCCTGGGGCTATGAGAAGGGCATCACCAAACAATTGGACGTGATGAACATTGACGTAGTGGTTAGCAATATGAGTGGCGGAATCATGCCCAAAGTGTTCGACCAATCCTTGCAGGGGGAAATTGCCAAACTTCCCAGAGTTGCCGAAGTGACCTCCACCCTGATGCAGATGCTCAGCGTGGAGGATGCCCCGATTATGATGATTTCTGGCCGCGAGTGGGGCGGGTTTGTCTGGAGCATGCTCAAGGTGGTCGAGGGCCGTTTACCCAAAGACGGTTCCGAAAAAGTGGTCGTGCTGGGGCACCTGGCGGCGGAAGTGCTCAAGAAAAAAGTGGGTGATACGGTGCAGATTGAGACCTCGGAATTGCCTGTGGTTGGTATCGTGGATGGCCAGGCGATGGTGGAGAACGGAACGATTTTCCTTTCGCTTGAGGTGATGCAGGAAGTCACTGGCAATCAGGGTAAGGTTAACTTCGTGGACATTCGGGTTCCACCCAATTCACCCAGATCCGAAATCGATCTGCTCTGCAAAGACATCAAACAGATTTTTCCCGCCGGACGGGCGACGATTGCGAAAGAAGTGGTCGGCACCAGTCAGGGCTTTCGGGTGGCCCGCGCCATGAGTTGGAGCACCGCAATTTTAGCGATCATTGTTGGCGTGCTTGGGGTGATGAATACCATGCTGATGACAGTCTTTGAGCGCACCAACGAAATCGGCATCCTGCTGGCGGTGGGCTGGAAACGTCGTCGCATTGTTTATATGGTGCTCTGCGAATCCGCCCTGCTGGGCTTGCTCGGAGGTCTGACGGGAGTTGCCTTGGGCGTTCTGGGCTTGAAAATTTTGCAGACCGTCCCCTCCATTCGTGGTATGCTGGAGCCTGACTTAAGTCCACCGCTGCTGCTGACTTCCGTAGCGATTGCGATTGTGGTTGGGGTCATCAGTGGACTGTATCCTGCATGGCGCAGTTCCCGACTCTCTCCCGCTTTGGCCATGCGCAGCTAATTTTATCCCCCTCGCGCTTATGAAACGAAACCCCTCATTTAATTCACGATCCAAGATTTGGCTGCGAGCAATCCTGCTCGGAGCCACTGTGTTCTCTGTTCAACTGCGTGCAGAGGATCCTGCCCCCACGGCTGCGGCCATGGCCGCCAGCTTGAGTGCGCGTCTGCAGGATGGCAGCGCAGTGGTGCGATTGAAACTGGATGTTCGCCAACCGACCGCCGGTGGCGCGACGGCCCTGCAGTTGCAGATTAAATCCCGTCGCACCAAAGCAGCCACCGAATTAGTCTATCAGGTCCTCTGGCCCAAGGAGCGCAAAGGGGAATCCTTTCTTGTCCGCAAGACGCCAGGCAATGCCGCCACTGGCAGTATTTTCCTGCTTCCCGATACCCTGCGCCCCCTGACAGCTGCGCAGTTGAAAGAAGGAATCTTTGGCAGTGACCTCTCGTATGAGGACCTCGTGGAAAATTTTTACGCTTGGGAACACCAAACGCTGGTTGGCACCGAAAGCATTGGTCGCGTGGCCTGCCAGATCTTGGAATCCAAACCCAGCAAGGGCGATCACTCCGGCTACACCTCGGTGCGCAGTTGGATTGATCCCAAAAAGATGGTCCCCATGAGGATCGAAAAATTTGTCGGGGCTCAGATGGCGCGTCGCCTCGAAACCACCCGGGTTGCTGAGGATGATACCGACAAACCGGTCCCTGCCAGTTTGTCCGTGCAACGGCCGGGCAAGGATTCCGTGACTGAACTGGAAGGTTCCAAAAGTCGTCATGGGGTCATCTTTACAGATGCAGACTTCACCCCAGAGGGCCTGAAAACACTGACGACTCCCAAGTAAGCTTGGCCACATTTCGTACCCGTTACTCGCAATGAGCCTGCCTCCATTAAAACCGATGGAGGCAGTCTCGGCTCTGTTTTCGACAGAGAAACCCGAAGTTTCCATCGCAGTATTTAACAGCCTGAGCCAGGCCATCTTCGAGGAAAACGAGACCCGGCCTGCGGGCACCTTCAAGCGCCTGCTCTCACGACTATCTCACCGTTTGCTCAAGCGCACTACCACGGCAACCCAGGGGGAGGATGCGCACGGAAATGAATCGACGGTTTTTCGCAATGCATTGCTGGAGCGTTCCGACCACGCCTACGCCAAATCGTTGCTCGGCTCCCTAAAGGCGGAAAATGCCTCCTTGGTGGAAGGGGGCGATCCCATGAATGCGCAATACATGATGATCCCCCCGGCCATCCGGAAAAATGGCGAACTGTGGGATCGTCTGTATTTTGACTCCGTGCAGGGACGCGATGTGCAGTTGCGATTTATCCTCGAAACGAGAGCCACCTACGAGTGGGCCAAACGCCTCTTGGAAGCTGGCTCCCCGGTCCGTATGAAGGCGGTCGCGGCCGGCACCGGACTCAGCATGATCCTGACGTATGACAAGCTCATTGCAGCAGGCTATCCCTCCGAACTCATTACCGCCCTCATCACAGATCGGGATTCAGCTAATATTGAAAAGGGCAGACGCCTGCTGAGTAATCTTCCCTCCACCAAGGACCGACCTTTGTGCATGGTTGAGGGATGCGGCATTTCGGCAGAAAGTGAGGACATTTTCGGGTCCACTCATGAAGGAGATGCGATCGTCCCCCAGCCCTACGATATCGTGACCGCCATCGGCATTTTCGAATACTTCCAAGGCGTCACCCTAACCACAACTGAACAACGACACGGTCAACCGACGCCCCAGGATATCTATTCTGCCATCGATCTGGCGCATCGCTTAAAATCCATGACCGCAGCGGACGGACACCTGATCGTGAATACTTACCGGGACGATCCCAGCGCAAGAATTTTGGAAATTTTTGGCAGGAAATTCGACTACCGCAGCCGCGCACACCTGTCCACCCTCCTCTCACATGCGGACTTCCATCCCTCCGAACTCATCGGTTCCGGCCATGTTTATGACGTCGAGGTATTCAAGCACGGGGCATCATAAAGCGGGACCTGATCTTGCCGGGAAAACGGGGAAATGAAATGGATCAGCTTAATCGAGAGATTGGATGAGGGAGCGTTCGAAGTCCAGTGGAGATTGGAAATCGGGTGAAAAGTGGAGTCGATGGGTGTTGTAGAAGGTGTCGATCTAGTCATGGATGAGGAGGCGGGCTTGGTGGTGGGTGTCTGGGAGGCAGTGGAAGGCCTCGGCTTTGAGTGAGGCCCAGAAGGACTCCATGGTGGCGTTGTCGTAGCAGTTGGCGGTGCGGCTCATGCTTTGGGTCATTTGCAGGAGTTTGAGGTCGTGGCGGTAGGCTCCCGCGGTGTATTGGCAGCCGCGGTCGCTGTGGGCGATGGTGGCGCTGAGATCACTGCCGGAGCGGGTAAAGCGTGCGCGCTGGAGGGCCTCGGCCACGAGTTCGGTGC
>CALQSQ010000054.1 GCA_943333275.1 Akkermansia muciniphila | reverse complement strand
GTGCACACCCTCACCCCCGCCGCCTACGCCGCAGCCACGCAGGAGAGCGCCGCCGGCCCCGCCGAAAAATCCGCCTGAAGGCTCCGGTCAGAAAATTAAGAGGCTTGAAGTCGGCGCAACATGGCATGGGGGCGCGTCAAACGCTTACGCTCTTACGCCAGGTCTCGTTTAAAAATCGTCTTTCTCTCCGTGAAATATTCAATCAGTGCTTCTCTCGACTGCACATTAATGTCCTCTGATTTAGACTCGGGAGCAGTGGTGATTTCGTGAAGTTTTGGGAACCGTTGCCCACCGGATTGAGCATCGAAACTGTTGAGGGCGATTCGATAGCGAACCTTTTCATCGAGGGGCTTGCCGTCCGGGAGGGTGACATCGTGCACCGCGACTTTTTTGCCTTCGCTCGTGACGTTCACCTTGAAGCCGTCAAGGCTGTGCGATGAATGGGGGACATTGAGGCATTCCTCGAGCACGGTGATGAGTTCCGCCCTGGTCAGTCCTGCAGTGCTGATGTAGTTTTCGTAGGGAACGATTTCCCAGGCACTGGCGATGGTTTTCGGGCCGGCCTTGATATCGAATTCGTAAAAGGATCCGTGGAGCACGCCGTCAACCGTCACCTTTCGTTTTTCCAATGAGAAGCGCATTGCTCGAGTTAAGAGGAGTAGCGATTCTGCTGCTTTTCCAGGTTCGGATTCCTTCGAAAGCGTTTCTTTTAGTTCGCCGATTTCGCGTGCCAGTTCCATGTCGGAGGCTTCGCGTTCCCTAGCTGAGGCGGAAAGAATCATGGGGTCCTGGGCGATGCTGGCATCCATCAATTTTGTGCCGACATTCACGAACTCGAGTCTGCGTTTTGATTTGGAAAATACCAAATCGGTCCTGCCGCAGTGAATCCCGAAATAGTTGGCCTGCGTGTAGGGCACACCGGAGACTTTCTGGTTGCCCAAATCCTTGTGGGTGTGTCCGGCGATGATAACGTCAATGCCAACATTTTCCTCGGCGATCTGTCTGATGCGGTTGGCGAAATCATCCTTGGCGATCTCGCTCTTGAGGCCCATGTGGCAGGCACAAACGATCGCATCCACCTTTTCGTCCCGGAGCTTGCGCATGGCGTAATCAATGGATTTCACGGGGTCCTCTGCGGTAAAATCACCCAGAAGGCGTGGAGCCAGCCAGTAGGGGAGTCCCGGAGTGATGGTTCCGATGATGCCGATTCGAAATCCGGCAATTTCTTTAATGATGTAGGGTTTGATTTTCCCCAATGGATGCTGGGGATCCTCCAGCTTGTTCGCCCACTTGCCGCCAACTTTTGCATTGGATCCAAGCACCGGCACGGTGGATGCCTTTATTACGTTGACCATGGGATCGAAGCCCCAGTCGAACTCGTGGTTTCCAACCACCCATGCATCATAATTCATACTGTTGAGCAGTTTGATCATTAACTGGCCCTGGGTGCTCCAGGAGACGTGGGTGCCTTGGTAAAGGTCCCCTATGTCGAGCAGAATGTAATTTGGGTTCTCTTTCTGCCAGGCACGAATCTGGGTGACGCATCGCGCGAGGCCGCCAACGTCCTGAACCATGGACCCATCATTCTCGGGATACATGTGAGTCGGGACGATGTGCCCGTGCAAATCGGTGGTGTTCAGGATGGAAATAACGACCTTGTCCTCGTCCTCGGCAAACAATTGGGTGGGCAGGGCAGTGAGAATGGCTGCCGAGCCCATTTGCTGGAGAAATCTGCGGCGGGAGAAATGGTCAGGGGAGTAAATTTGCATGACGCACGCTATGCCACCCGGGGAACGCCGCAAGCGTTCGCCCACCCGTGCCATCCCGCGAATCGGGGCGGAGTTTGTCAGGGTTGGAGACCACGCGACTTGCGCGGCGTGCTTTCTCTCCTTATGCTCGCCGATGCCCCTGACCATCAACTCTGAATCCATTCCCGAAGAACTCCTGCAAGAGGAATTCCAGGCGATCAAATCCCATTATGAAAACATGGGAGCCATGTCGTGTTGCGAGCGCGATCCCGAGTTTCGCGAATATGCTCGCGAGAATGTCGTGGCCCGCGTGCTGCTGAATCAGGCCGCCGAGCAGGAATTTCCGGATATTGTCGAGGTGGAAATTAGTGCCGCACTGGATCGGGTTGTGCAGGAACATGGTGGGGCCGAGACCCTGTGCAGCAAGCTCGGAATCAGTTCCCTGGATGATCCCATGTTGCGTCAGGATTTGGTCAGCGGCTTGCGAATGGATAAAATGTTCGCCCGGGTGTGGGGTGAGCAGGAGGAGATCAGCGATGCTGCCCTGCAGGAATACCGGATGAATCATCAGGACGATTATCTGACAGACGAGCGGGTCCGTGCCATCGCGATCTTCAAGAAGGTGGAGAAGGTGGAGGAGCGGGATGGGATTTACAATCATCTGCGCAACCTGCGCCGACAGGCCATCCAGGGCGCTGATTTTGAGGCCATGGCGCATGAGCACACTGACAAGGAGGATAAGGTGACGGATCTGGGATGGTTCAAACGGGGCGACTTCATGGACGAGTTTGACCTGATTTTCTTCTCTCTTGAGTTGAACGACATTACGCCCGTTTTTGCCAGTCATTGGGGATTCCACCTGGCGAAAATTGTGGGCCGCGAACCGGCCGTTCCCAGGCCGTTTGAGGAAATTCGTGAGACGCTCGCCGAGCGCTGTCTGCAGGAACAACGCCAGGCCAAGACCAAGGCGTTCATCGCCGAATTGAAGGCAAAAGCAGTGATTGAATGATTTCGGAATTCTCCTGACTGCGCGTATAAGGATGGGGGGAAGGTTGCGCCTGAGGAAGGGCAATGGTAGGAGAAATCCACCATGTCCCGTATAGGTCTCAGAACTCTCTCCGTTTTCCTTTTCATGATGCCCACCGCCCAGGTGGCTGCGGAAAAAATCGTCTTCAACCGCGATATCCGTCCGCTGTTGTCGGATCAATGTTTCGCCTGTCATGGTCCCGATGCAAACAAGCGCAAATCCAACCTGCGTCTGGACATACGCGAGGAGGCGATCAAGCCTGCCAAGTCGGGCGCCGTGGCCATTGTTCCCGGGCAACTAGATCAGAGCGAACTTTTGAAGCGCATTCATTCCACGGATCCTGATGAATTGATGCCGCCTGAGAAGACCCATAAAAGTCTGACCCCGGAGCAGAAGGCGACCTTCAAACAGTGGATTGCGGAGGGAGCGGAATATCAGGCTCATTGGGCCTACCTGCCTGTCGTCAAGCCTGCGGTTGACCCGGCATTGGGAAATCCGATTGATACGCTGGTGGCGGCCAGACAGAAGGCCTTGGGTCTGGTGAATTCTCCTGAGGCGGACAAACGAACTCTGATTCGGAGGCTGTATGCTGATTTGATCGGACTTCCCGCCCCGGCGGTGGAAGTGGAGGCATTCGTCAATGACCAAGCCCCCGATGCCTATGAGAAACTGGTGGACCGTCTCCTGGGTGCGCCCGCCTATGGCGAACGCATGGCGGTCTGGTGGCTGGATTTGGTGAGGTATGCGGACAGTGCCGGATATCATTCCGACAAGGAGAGAAATGTTTCACCCTTCCGCGATTATGTCATCGCGTCCTTCAATCAGAACAAGCCGTTCGATCAAATGACGATCGAACATCTCGCGGGCGACCTCCTGCCGAATGCGAGCCTGGAGCAGAAAATAGGCTCCTGTTTCAACAAACTTTTACTGACGACTGATGAAGGTGGGGCACAGGCAAAGGATTATGAAGCGCGCTACATGCAGGACCGAGTGCGGGCCGTGGGTGCCGTCTGGATGGCGCAGACCTGGCTTTGCTCGCAGTGTCACGATCACAAATTTGATCCAATGCTGACCAGGGATTTCTATTCAATGGGAGCCTTTTTTGCTGACATCGACGAAGGTATCATTGCCTCGCCGGAAGCGGGAATCCCGGTATTCACCCCGGAACAGCAACAAGCGCATGATGGACTGATCTCGAATCGGGATCGGCTCCAGACGGCATTGAATGCCGATACTCCCGAAGGCCAGATTGCTTATCTGCGCTGGGAAGATGCCCAATTGCAGGCTTCGGTGAATCCGGTTTGGTCTGCTTTGCAATTCGGTCAACGCACGGCCACTGACGGTCCGAATTTGGAGGACAAGGGGCAGGGAATTTACCACGCGCAGGGGGCCAATCCGGACAAGTCACTCTATACATTGACGACAAATACCTTTCCCGCCGGGATGACCGGGTTGCGTTTGGAGGCGGTTCCGAGTCCCAGCCTTCCTGCGCAAGGCTCCGGCAGGGCCGACAATGGAAATTTTGTGGTGACTGAGGTGAAGGCGCGCCTGATTCGGGCGGATGGCAGTGTGATTCAGGAATTGCCGTTTGCCCAGGCTTCCGCGAGTTTTGAGCAATCCATCGCGAACGAGGCGCATCCGGATAAAAAATGGTCTGCCGCAAGTGCGATTGATCGCGATGCACGCGGAGCCCAGTTTGGATGGGCCATCCTGCCCCACGTCACACAGCCACAGTCTTTGTGGCTGAGCTTTGCAGCTCCCGTGGCCGCTGCCGCCGACGCACAGATGGTCGTCGAGATACATCAAAATCACGGATCCGGCCATCATACGCTCGGTCAGTTTCGGATCTCGGCCACAACCCAGCCGATGACGGACGCCGTCAGTTCGCAGACCGCGCTGTTGCCGCCCGCGCTGGCTGCCGTGCTGACCAAGCCGATGGAGAAGCGTTCACCGGACGAGCAGAAATCTCTCCTAACCCACTACCACAGCATCGCTCCTGAATGGGCCGAGACACGGCAGCAATTGGCGGATACTACCGCCAAACTCAAGGAGATGGAGGACAAGGCGGTTCGGTGCATCGTCACCCGCAGCACACCCAGCAAGCGCACAGTGCGGGTTCTGCCGCGCGGAGATTTTCTCAACGAATCGGGCTCGGTCGTGACGGCAGCGCTGCCAAGTTATCTTCCCAAACCAAACATTGAGGGACGGGAACCCAATCGGCTTGATCTGGCACAATGGATTGTTTCAAGGGACAACCCCCTGACCGCCCGGGTGCTGGTCAATCGCCTCTGGAAATTGTTCCATGGAATTGGATTAAGCAAACCCCTGGAAGATTTTGGTCTGCAGGGTGAGATGCCCCCGAATGCGCCGCTGCTGGATTGGCTGGCGGCGGAGATGATGGACCGAAAATGGAACGTGAAGGACATGGTTAAACTTATGGTGACGAGCAAAACTTACCGTCAAATTTCCGAAGCCACGCCGGAGATGCTGGCTAGGGATCCGGAGAATCGGGAACTTACCCGCCAAAGCCGTTATCGATTGGATGCTGAATTTGTGCGCGATTACGCGCTGGAAACATCACGTCTGCTCGTTCGTAAAATTGGCGGTCCCAGTGTCAAGCCCTACCAGCCGGAAGGCTACTGGGAAAACTTAAATTTCCCCGCCCGCAACTGGGATGCGTCTTCCGGAGAGTCCCAATACCGTCGTGGACTCTACACCTGGTGGCAGCGGATGTTCCTTCACCCTTCGATGCTTGCTTTCGATGCCACGACCCGTGAGGAATGCACTGCGGAACGCACCCGATCCAACATACCGCAGCAGGCTCTCGCATTGCTCAATGACCCCAGTTACGTTGAAGCAGCACGTGGACTCGCGGTGCGCGTTCTCAAGGAAGCTCGGGGCGACGATCTCTCCCGCATCACCTGGCTGTGGCGGGAGGCGTTGCAGCGCACTCCGACGGATTCTGAAAAGGCGGCCCTGCTCCAGCTGCTGGCGAAGCATCGCGAAGAATTCCATATCGACGCCCCCTCCGCCCTGGCTTTTGGAAAGCTCGGGGCCCCTGCTCCAGCCGACATTGATGGTCCCGAACTCGCGGCCTGGAGCAGCGTCACGCGCGTCGTCATGAATCTCCACGAATTTATCACCCGTTCCTAAACACTCATTTCCATGAATCCCTATTCCAGTCTTCATCGCCGTGCCTTTCTAACCCGGGCGACCTATGGTTTTGGTGCGGCAGCGCTGGGCAGTCTTTTAAATAATGATTCCCAGGCGGCCGGGGTGCCGGGCATTCTTGCCTCTCCGCATCACACGCCCAAGGCCAAACGCGTGATCTTCCTTAGCATGGCAGGTGGTCCATCGCATCTGGAAACGTTCGATTACAAGCCGGTGCTGGCCAAAATGGACGGTCAGCCCATGCCGGAGAGCATGACCAAAGGGCAGCAGATCGCGCAGTTGCAGGGACAGGCGCTGAAATGTTTTGCGCCGCAGCATGAGTTCAAGAAATTCGGTCAATCGGGTCAGGAGTTCAATGCCCTGCTCCCGCTGCTGGGAACCATGGCGGATGAAATGTGCATTGTGCGCTCCGTATTTTCCGAAGCCATCAATCATGACCCCGCACACATGTTCATGAACACAGGATCGCAGATCGCCGGCCGCCCCAGCATGGGAGCCTGGGCCACCTACGGCCTGGGTAGTGAGGCGCAGAATCTGCCTGGTTTTGTCGTATTGACCTCCAACGGCCGGGGCGGACAGAACCAACCCATCGCCGCGCGCCAGTGGGCGGCGGGGTTTCTCCCCAGCCGATATCAGGGCGTGCACCTGCGGGGCAAGGGCGATCCAGTGATGTATTTGAATGCGCCTCCCGGAGTTTCCGCTGGCCGCCAGCAGGACGTGGTCAATGCCATCAACCAACTCAACGGGCAGCATGATGCGGTCGTGCATGATCCGGAGATTGCGACACGCATCGCCCAGTATGAAATGGCCTTTCAAATGCAGTCGAGCGTCCCGGAACTCATGGACATTGCCAAGGAGCCGGCCAGCGTTCTTGACTTATACGGATGCAAGCCGGGGGATGGCAGCTTCGCCTACAACTGCCTGCTGGCCCGTCGACTGGCGGAGCGCGGAGTCCGCTTTATTCAGCTCTATCACAAGGATTGGGATCACCATGGGGACATCAAGCAAAGCATCACCTGGAAGATGGAGGAGATCGATCGCGCCTGCATGGCGCTGCTGAGTGATTTGAAACAACGGGACATGTTGAAGGATACACTGGTCATCTGGGGTGGGGAATTCGGCCGCACTCCCATGTCCCAGGGTAACGGGCGTGACCACCACAACAAGGGTTTCAGCATCTGGATGGCCGGGGGGGGCATCAAGCCAGGGATCAGTTATGGAGCCACCGATGAACTGGGATATCAGGCGGTGCAGGACCCTGTCGAGGTGCATGACTTGCACGCAACCATGCAGCACCTCATGGGAATCGAGCACACCAAACTCACGTATCGTTTCCAAGGCCGCGATTACCGGCTCACCGACATCAAAGGCAAGGTGCTCACCCCAATCCTGGCATGAGGGAGAAAAGGAGGCGGCAGCAAATCTTCGTCCTGCGGCCTATTCCTTCATCCGCTCCCAACTCTTGACGACGCCCTTCTGGAATTTCACCTCCGCCTGCCTGAAGGGGACGTATTGGGGACCGTAGTTCAGGTCGTAGTAGGAAAAGGGATCCGCGCGACGGTAGCGTCCATACCTACCGGAGCCTCCGTAACCGAATCCCACACCCATGCCGATGCTGCCCGAGTAAACTTGCTGCAGCCCGGTGTAGTGCCAGATCTCCAGGGCAGTTCCCTGAGCCGAAGCTTCATAAATACGGCTGGCGGGACCCCAGGCCACCCAGACGGCATCCCGGCTCATGCCTTCCTTGATCCGGCCCTCCAGAGCCATTTTTTGATGTTCCGCCGGCAGTGCCTGGAATGCCGCAGACCGCTTTTGAGCCCGGGAGGCTGGATTGGAGGGCGCACAACTGGCACCCATCAGGGCGAGAGCGAGGGGAAGAATGCGAAGCAGGGTATTCATGGTGGAGTGGGGGGATTTGAATTGAGAAATTGGATGCAGATGCGAGACCAGCGGGTTAAGTGTAGTCATGGAGGATCGTTTTGGCCATCGGATTTCCTATCTGCGGATCTCAATCACCGACCGCTGCAATGAACGCTGCCGCTACTGCATGCCGGAGGAACTCCAGCAGTGGCTGCCGCGCGATGGCATTTTGTCCTACGAAGAAATCCTGCGCATTGTCCGCGTGGGAGCAACGATGGGAATTCGGAAGCTGCGCGTCACCGGCGGCGAACCCCTGACGCGCCGGGCCATCGTTCCCTTTCTGCGTCAATTGCGTGCGGTGCCGGGAATCGAAGACCTGGGTCTCTCCACCAATGGCACCTTACTGGCGGCTCCTGAGGGCGAACATACGACGGCGCAATGCCTCAAGGATGCGGGGGTTTCCAGCGTGAATATTTCCCTGGATAGCCTGGATCGCGCCGCCTATGCCGCCGTGGCGAATCGCGATTTTCTCCCCAAAGTTCTCGATGGCATCGACGCTGCGCTCTCGGCTGGAATCGAGAAAGTGAAATTAAATGCCGTGCTGATGCGCGGCAGCAACGAGGACCAACTCCCTTCTTTAATTGATTTTGCGGGGCAGAAAGGGCTAATCCTGCGTTTCATAGAACTGATGCCGGTGAGTTCCACGGAGGTGCTGTCCGAGGAAAATTTCCTAAGTATCGGCGTCGCTCGCAAATCGATTGAAACCGCCTACGGTCCTCTGATTCCGCGCACGGACATCAAGGGAAATGGTCCGGCATTGTACTATCAAATTCCCGGGCGCGATCAGGTCATCGGCTTCATCGGAGCCATGACGAACCTTCATTTCTGTGACTCCTGCAACAAGCTGCGGCTGACGGCCGATGGCAAACTGCGACCGTGTCTGGGGAGCCATTTGGAATTCGATCTGCTTTCCGTGCTGCGCGCCGGTGCCACGGATGAAGAACTGGGGAAATTTATTTTAAATGTCGTGGACCGCAAGCCGAAGGAGCACGACTTCCGCCTGAACTACCAACCGAATCGCCGCATGATTGCGATTGGAGGATAGTCGAGCAAGGACGTCTAGCGAATGCGTTCAACGCGATAGAAGCGCTTCTGAGCGGTTTGGGGGGCGGTCGGGGTGGCAGGTGGTCCAGTGTCAGTCCATGTCATGATGCCGCCGGTGGTGCCTGCCGAGAGCGTTCCAGTGGTGATCGGATTCCAGACCATGAGGTCCGGAGACCAGCGAATTTCATAAACCCCATCAGCCGAACCATTCCAGGTCAGCGTCACGGAAGTGAAGGGAACGTCCCGCGCCACGGTCAGCCCAAGCGGCGGAGCAACCTCCGTCCAGTTGTCGACGGGGTTTGTGCCAGCGAGAAATTCAGCAGCGTTGGTCTGGCCATCGTTGTCGAAATCGTTCAGTCCATCAGGAATGCCATCGGGCACCATTGATCCATCATCACCCGTTCTGTCAGGCTGATCGGATAGAAAAGGATTCTGCACGCCCGCCACCTCAGGAACGAGGTCCCGGATTTCATCATAATCGAGCAGGTTGTCGCGATCACGATCGATGCCCATGCGTCTGCCGGTGTCACGTGCGGTGGCAGTAAAGAGCACTGGTTCCTGAGCTGTGGCACGCGCCAGAATGGAGGAGAGAGTTTCCGAGATGCCAGCCTGGTCGCTGAGGAAAGAGTCGCCATTTTGATAGTGCCAGCCACGGGGCACACCGTTCACCCTGGCCTTGGCGAAGAGATCGATCGCGGAGGCGTGGGCCAGCGTCATCAATGTCGTCAGCCTGGCAAGATCCGCAATGGGCAGGCTTGCGGAAGTCAGCAGCGCCTGCCTGCCCACGGCTGCGTGCGAATCCAGACTGGGTGTGCCGGGAGGTTCCAGGGCATCCGGTCCGGGGCCAAATCCAGACCCGCTGAAACACAGGAGCAGGGACACCAAATCGGCGACCTCCTGATTACTGTTTGTATCGAAGGTCACCAGGGAGATGAATTGCGTGAGAGAATCCACCGATCCATCATGCAAAAAGCCGAAGCCGGAACGGCTGCGTTGCTGTCCCAATTCAAATCCAGCCTTTTCAAAAAGGTTTCGCAGGTGAGGAACCTTGAGGGCCTTTTGGGAGGATCCGTCCACGGACATCAGTGCGTGGTGGCGCTCGCCATTTGGCCCGGGGGCAATATTTTGAAAGGCATTGCCGACCAATTTTTTGTCCGCGCCCAGGCCTGATGGCAGGGTATGGCAAGTCACACACGCGGAAGCCCCTCCGTCGATCCCGCGGGCGAGGGGTCGGTAAAGCGTGTCCAAGGCCCGCTGCGGATTGCCGGCCGGCATCGGTTGCCCGGCGGGTCCAAAGCGCGCACTCGTGAAATGGCCGGTTAGCGGCAGGCCTTGCGGCAGCGTATTATCCATGTTCCGATAAGGATTGGGAGGTATGGCGATGGTGGCCAAATAGTTTTCAAATTGTTGCATCTCCGTGGGCGTGAGCTGCACGTCATCCCCCAATAGTCCAACAAAGGCGCCATTGAATTCCTCAATTCCATTGCGGTCTCCACGCCAGTGATGCGGTTCCTTGCCGATAATGTCCTGCATGGTCTGCGTCACCATGGGGCCTTTCATGGGGTGGAAATTTGTAAATCCGGAGTTCAGTCCGGGAATATTTGCTCCCAAATTATGCAGGGAGGAGGTCACTGCCTTCACCGCACCTGATGGATCGCCAAGGTCCCATGCGAGACGGTCCATTCTCGCATCCGCATGGCAGGACGCACAGGAAGCCTGTCCCAGTCCCGACGTCCTCCGAGTGTCATACAGAAACGGCCTGCCTGCCTTGATGGCGGCGGGAGTTGGATCAAAGAAACTCTGGCGTGCGATTTCCAGATTCGTGGCCAGGTCTATCGAGGAAAGACTCGCCTCAAATCGATTGAGAACATACAAGCGGCCACGAGGCTCATCCAAAGCCAGCCCCGCGGGACCCTGCCCCACATTTATGGGCGTTGCCCCGATGCGTGCGCCATTGGCATTGATGACAGCCACGTTGTTGGAGCCCATGCCTGCCACATAACCGACGGTCCCGTCTGCTCTCCAAACGATGGCCCTTGGGTCGCCAAGGGATTTGTCACGGTCTGTCTGGGGGACGCTGGCTGTTGCATAGGTCAGGTGGGGATTCAAATCCACGATGCTGGTGGTTGTAACGCTGGCGGGTAAAAAGGATCCCATGCGAACCCGGACAAACTTGCCTTTCACGTTTGGCTCGAACCGAATCTCGTTGGTCGCCTCCGTCCCCACCAGCGTAACCCTGCCTGTGGCTGGATTCACACCCAGGGCCATGCAGAGATTCATCAACTGGGTGGCATAAGTTACGGTCATGGTCTGCGCATTGATGACAGCCACATCATTATCCACCACATCCCAGCCCACGACGCGACCGGATTTGGAGGCATTCGCACCACTAACGAGCGAAGTCCAATAGTGCGCATTGTCGTCCATCCAGGCTCCTGCGGCATTTTTCTTCACAATCAGGCCAACCTTGGGAGGAGTCCCTGCGGCGGGATTTTTCTCCGGCACAAAATTATTTTCGCTGTTCGGAGGGGGATTGATGCCTCCATAGGGGCCGGCCGGGTCGCTCACAGCGTTGGGTGGGACATTTATCGTCGAAGCACCATCCGCACCACCGCCCAGAATGGTGCTGCTGTTGCCACTCTCAAAAATGGCGGCAAAGACCAGAGAGCCGTCCGGGCTTACCGCCAGGGAGCGCGGGTCCTCACCCTCCAGGGGGACTTCATTGGTGACCCCGGCCGCCAAGTTCAAAGGATCGAAAAGTTGAATTTTGTTGACCTGCGAACAAGCCACCCAGGCCCGCTGAGGCGTGCCAGCGAAAACCACATCTACCGGTTCATCCGCAGTCTGGAGAGTATTTCGCACCGAACAAGTGGTGGCATCCACCACACTGACTGTGTCCGAAGTGTGATTCGTGACCCAGAGTTCGGTGGATGTCCGCCAGCGGACACGAGGCCCACCGGAATCGCGGCTGTCTGGACAGGCGTTCCGGAGGCCAAGGAATACAGGAGCACACGATTGTCCGCCGTGTGACAGACCGCCAGCAGGGAACCATTGGGGCTCAGGTCCAGCGGGTGGACCGGCGGGACCTCGAAATTTACAAAATCCCCCGCAGCCACCGCCACCGTGAGGACGGGAAGCAGCGTCGTCAACAAAAAGCAAAATTTACCGGAGGGGCCTGTTTTCATGGGAGGCGATAATCTCTAACGCACAAAATCTGATCAATCTCGGCTGATGCCAGCAAACAAACCCAAGACGTGACGATGAAAGTCATGGGGATTTGCAGGCTAACCAAAGGCTTTCATGAATCCCACTTCCAGCGCGAGGGGTTCGCGGACATTGGTCGTCAAATTTCTGCGGAGTTCCTCCACGGCCCGCAGACGCTGATGAGCCTCCGCGGGGGGGAGGGTTTGCGCGATCCGGGCGGTAACGGACTGGGACTGCGGGAGGTCGAACGCCGGGCATCCCACCTGGCGGCGGAGAACCTCGCCGAACCAGACAAACAACAACGCCAGCAGGCTGGAGCGTTCCTCCTGGTATTGGGATTCGGTCAGGTCGTCGTAGTAATCCTCACGATCCTTCAGCCAGGCACCGTCGGTGGTTTTGCCATAGGCCTCGACCTCCTCCCGGTAGGCATGGTGGTTTTCCTTTTGAATGCGATCCTTGATATCGGAAAGGATGCCCGAAAAGGACCGCATCAGCGTTATGGCCCGAGAGGGATTGAGAGCACCCGTGAAGTGCTGACCTAGTGCCTGCACGAGTTGTTCCTGCTCAGGGCTGAGTTCCATGCCCCCCCGCTCGGAGCGGAAGAGGGGAACACGCACACAGCGGGAGCGGACAGTGCTGAGAAGTTGATCCGGCATTCGGGTGAGGAGCAGCAGCAGTGAATTGTCCGGCGGTTCCTCCAGCGTCTTTAAAAAGGCATTGGCCGCCTGTTCTGTCTGGCGGTCGGCATCCACGATGATGCCGATCTTGTATCGGGATGGGGAGGTCATCTGCAATTGGCGTTCCAGCACGCGAACGGCATCGATCTTGATTTTGCGCTGTTTGGATTCGGGTTCCAGCACCATGGCCCCCTGCGATTTCAAATCATCCAGCGTGTGCGCCGTCCAGTCGTTGACCCGCGCGGCAATCCTCACCGCCAGCGATTTTAAATCATCACCGTTGCTGCCGGAAATGAGAAAGGCGTGGGCGAGCCGGCGCTCCACGTGGGCGCGTTCGATCAATAAAAATGCCTGGTCGGTGGAGAAAGCCATGACACAGGCATCTAGTTCGGGGCGGGGGATTTGTCGAATCAGAAAGAGGTTTGGAAAATCCCGGATGCACAAATTTTCCCGCATCCACGCCCTTGCGGCTGGGCAGCTTCTGATTATGCTCGAAAATCTATGAAACTCATCACTTTACTCCTCACCCTCTGCACCATGGCCTCCCTACAAGCCGAAGAATCCAAAGTCCTCTCCGTTCCGCTGAAGGACATCAATGGCAAGGACACATCGCTCAAAGCCTTCGCGGGCAAGACGATTCTTGCGATCAATGTGGCCAGCAAATGCGGCAACACGAAACAATACACCGGTCTGGAGGCCCTCTATCAGAAATACAAGGACAAGGGGCTGGTGATCGTGGGTTTCCCCTGCAATGATTTTGGCGGACAGGAGCCGGGCACGAACGAGGAAATCAAGACGTTCTGTTCCACGACCTATCCCATCACCTTCCCCCTAATGGACAAGCTCCACGTCAAGGGTGCCGATCAGCATCCCCTCTACAAGGAACTGACCGGAGCCGGTTCGGCCTTTCCCGGTGATGTGAAATGGAATTTCGGCAAATTCCTTATCGGCAAGGACGGCAAGGTGCTCGCCCGTTTCGAGCCCGGGGTCACGCCGGATGATGCGGCTTTGGTCAGGGCAATCGAGGCCGATCTGGCCAAGAAATAACGCACCCACCGCATCGTCACCGGCGACCGCGCCCGCGGCAGTCACAAGCATTGGGAACATGGGAGCGGCGGAACCGTATCCGGTTTCCTCCCCGATCCCATGAATCTAACTGCCGACCCCATTCCCAAGTTAGTGCGCGCCATAACCGTGCCCGCCAGCATGGGGATGTTTTTCCAGACGATGTATAACAACGTCGACACCTATTTTGCTGGAAAAATTTCCGTCTCGGCCCTGGCGGCGCTGACCTTTTCGTTTCCCGTTTTCTTTCTGGTGATGGCCTTTGGCAGCGGACTGGGGCAGGCGAGCACGGCGCTGATGGCAAATGCTCTGGGCGCGGGGCAGAAGCAGCAAGGGCGGGTGATTTTTTGCCAGTCGTTGTTGTACGCGCTCTGCCTGAGTTTGGTGCTCACAACTCTGGGATTGATCCTGGCCCCCTTTTTGTTTCGACTACAGGGGGCGAGGGAGGACTCGCTGGTTCTCTCCCTGCAATATATGAACGTGATCATGGTCGGCAGTTTTTTTGTGTTGGTGCAGGCCGTGCTGAATGCGGAACTTAACGCCCGGGGGAATACCAAAATCGCCCGCAACGCACTCATCGCGGGATTCTTTGCGAACTGTGTGCTGGATCCGTGGTTCATGTATGGGTGGGCCGGAGTCCCGGCCATGGGGATCGCCGGGCTGGCCTGGGCCACGATTGCCTGTCAGGCGGGCAGTTGCCTGTACACGTTCAGCCATGTGCGGCGCGGGCCCTTGTGGTCGGGTATGGGGAAGGCGGATTTTGTCCCTGACTGGTCCATGCTGCGGCAGGTCACCGGTCAGGCGCTGCCGGCAATTTTCAATATGCTGACGGTGGGCGTGGGCATTTTTGTGATTCAATATTTCATCGGGAAATACGGAGAGGCGCCGGTCGCTGGCTATGGCATAGCCACGCGCATCGAGCAGATGCTGCTGCTTCCGGCGATGGGCCTCAATTATGCGGTGCTCAGCCTCGTGGGGCAGAATAACGGGGCCGGGAGGCTCGATCGCGTGAGGGAAACCTGGCTCATCACGCTGCGTTATGGGCTCGCGATGATGGTGGTCGGCGGAGTGCTTTTGTGGTTCACGCGCCGATGGTTGATGGGCGTATTTACACAGGATCAGGAGGTGATTGCTCGTGGTAGCGAGTACCTTGGCATCGCTTCGGTGACGCTATGTTCGTATGTCATCTTATTTCAAACGGTCGTGCTCTTGCAGGGACTCAAGCGGCCTTCATTCGCGATTTGGATTGGCATGTATCGGCAGATCGTCGCTCCTTTGCTGTTCTATAACCTGCTTGCCGTGGTGCTGGGATGGGGACTGTGGGGCATCTGGTGGGGGATAACGCTCATCACCTGGAGTGCCGCATTGATGACCCTGGGTTATGGGCGCTGGGTGCTGAGCAAGGCGCGAGTCTGATGCGTGGCGAGCGCTTCACCGATTTTTCGGCGCGCGTCGAGCAGCGGGGCAGGGTCGGCATCCCAATCGGCAACGCCCCGGGCGATGCTGCCGACTTGTTGATCAGTGAACATTTTGAGCCCTGCTTCGCGCGCCAATTGAATGAGGGCGTGATCTTCAAAACTGGATCTAAGCCATTTCAGCCGCATGCTGGGCATCGGGCCTTTCGTGGTCGGATAGATCAGACATCCATCGCCATTGTAAACGGTGGTGCCCTCCCGAAAAGTCGCCGGGTCCCGCCAGGGATCCGCTCCCGATGGCCAGTGGATCGTGTCCCAATAGAGTAACCCCTGCCAATCGTTGGCTGCGCAGAGCCATGAGGTGATACGAAAATTTATGGGGGCATAATCCAGCAGCCAGGCCGGCGGATGATGATCAATGGGGTGATTGGCGGTATTTGGAAGAAATCTTTTCGGGTATTGAACCATTGCCACATAGGTCCAAATTTCATCGCCGGCGGCCTGGCGCTGTTTTAGCAGGATCGAAGGATCCGGCTGATCGGGCGAATGCCAGAGTTCTCCCAGATAGGGCACCCAGATGTCCACGGCGCCCGCCAGACTGCCCCATTCGGATTTGCTGGGAAGAGGTTGTTCCGTGCAGAGAAGCGGCAATCGAATGCCGGAGGCACGGGATGCCTCATGACAGAGATTGCCCCAGGCCCGCACCTGTTCATAGGCGGTCGCGCTTTCGGGCTCATCCACCGGACAATCCAGAAAACAGAATTTCTCCCACCCATGTTGTTGCATCAGCCGCATGAATGATGCCAGAAATCGGATGGCAGATTTGCGATGCTTTCCCAACGGATCGGAAAATGGCCAGGTGGACGTCATGGGCACCGGCAGTGAGGTCGCGTGCTGCCTTTGAAAACGATCTTCGTATTCTTTGATCGAAATGGAGAGAATGGACCCATCTGCGGCCAAATCGATGACTGGATCAAGCGGGTCGGCCGCGAGTCGATGTTCGGCCAGCAATAGATGGTATTGGGTCGTCAGTGCCCGCAATTCCGGATCCTGACCATTGCGGGCCAGCCCGTGAATTTCAGCGACCCGACCCCAGTGAGCGACGAAAGCGGAGCGGAGCGCCGGGCGTTCCGGAAGCGTGATGGGCCAAATGGTGAGTTTTACTGGAATGCTCCGGTGTTCCGCCTCCGTGGTGAGCGATACCGCTGCGTGGTAATCGCCCGCCATCGTGTTGGCAGGGATTTTAACGTCGATCCACCACGGCTGGTTTGTCATCGAGGAATCTGCTATGGGCAGGTCGGTGTGAAATTTAAAATACCGACCATTCGCCGAGGGCACCAGCGGATCAGGATAATCGCCCGGAGGGAGTGGGGCGTGGGGTGATGAAGTGGTGACGCGGACAAAGTGTTCCTGATACAGGGTGGTGAGGGGCGCGACTGGGCTCTGCGGCCCCTGCCATGGGGACACGGTGATGCGCGTCTGCCGCTGGATCGAGTCTGGTGCCGTCACGATGACCTGGAAAGCTTCCGTGGAATTTTGGCAGGCGTGCAATTGGATTTCATCGAGCACTCGCGGGGGAGTATTTGGCGATATTCTCGTCATGGAATCCACCGACCAGAAGGCCGCCGCGTCCCCGGCCATCATATACGCCGGAAGTCCGAGCAAGAGTGCAGCTAGCAGCGTTTTCACGTGGTGAGAAGCTGGCGTTCAGTTTGAACCGACTGCGATTGACTGGCGAGATTACGGTAGAGAGTTTGATAGCGATGAACGCATGTTTCCAAACTGAAGAAGGCCTGCGCGCGTTGCCGGACGGCCAGGGAGGTTTGTTGCTTTTGATTTTCATCCGCAGCGAGACGCGCCAGCCAGGTCCGGGCGATGGCCTCGGCGTTTCCAGCAGGAGCGATGGCTTTGGGATCATCGATGATGTAGGCGGCATCGCCAACTGCAGTGGATGTGCAGGGAACTCCGCACGCCATCGCTTCGATCAGGGACATGGGACAGGCCTCGGAGAGGGAGGTCAGGGCCAGGAGATCGAGAGCAGGATAGACCCGGTGCACATCCGGACGAAACGGGAGAATGTGAACATGGGGAATTGCTGGCGGGTCCATCCGTGGGCCGCAGAGCAGGAAATGCGCGTCCGGACGATCTTTGAGAACGAGCGTGGCAGATTTCATAAACGTTGGCAGATCCTTGACCGGGACATTGCGACCGACGAATCCAATCAGGGGAGCCTGTTCGGAGATGCCCAGTTCCGCACGCAGCGAGGCGCGGGCCTGTGGATCTGGTTGAAAGACTGCGGAGTCGGCACCGTTGAAAATCAGATCAAATTTTCGAGAGTCGTATCCCAACATTTTATGAGCCTCCATGGAGGCCTGCGAACACGAGACGATTCTTTGGGGGATCCAGCGCGAAAGTCCAGCCAGCAAATGCACGATGAGCTGGGTGCTGCGTTTCATGCCCCCCGCAGCGTGGCTGTGATGCAGGGCCCAGGCGACGGGAGGACGACCACCGCCGAATTTCGCAGCGAGGCCGCCCAGGAGGTCTGCGTGGTACATCCATGTATGAACGGCATCCGGGCGCACTTTGCGCAAATAGCTCGCCAGTCGCCACCAACCGCTGGCGAGTGATAAAATTCCACCGAGTTCAAGGCAGGTCAGCGTGGCTCCGCTTTTCTCCACACGTTCTGCGAGCAGACCCCGAGGCCCGAGGCAGACGACGTGGCAGGAAAAGGCGCTGGCATCCATGGCCTCCAGCAGTCGGCAGAGCATCATTTCGGCTCCGCCGATTTGGAGACCGGTGATGACGTGGACAATTTTCAGGGGGGCATTCATATCAGGCGGCGTGGCGCATGGCACGGAAGAGATCGAACAGCGGGGAAATCTTGAATAGGAAACGCGGCAGCGTGTCATCGCGGTAGAGACCCGAGCGTTTCAGCGTAAAATCACCGCCGCGGATCTGCCCCGATTGGTAGGGGGTCACCACCGCTTGGTGGTAGCCGGCCTCCCTGACGAAGCGCAGGCAATCGTTTGTAAAATGTCCGGCCGGATAGCAAAAGGAAACAACCGGATGCCCGAGGCGCGATTCCAATAGCCGCTTCGACTCATGAATCTCGTGTTCCTGATCGCTCTGGGGAATTTCGTCCAGAAGCGGGTGCGTGACGGTGTGCGATCCAATTTCAATCCCGGCATCGTTTAGTGAGAGGATCTGCTGCCAATCCATGTAGGCATAGGCCTCGCGGGGCACGCTTGGAAACTGCGTGAGCCAGGCCTCGTCATGGACGATGTTGGTTCCCACCCGGCTGGGGACCACAAAAATGGTGGCAGTGAATTGATGCCTTTGCAGGATGGGCCAGGCTTGGGTGTAATTGTCGAGATAGCCATCGTCGAAGGTGATGGCGACCATGCGCGCGGCGCTGGGATGGCCGGCGGCAAGGGCCTGGCGGTAATGCTGCAGGCTGATGCCGCGAAATCCGTGGTCCGCGAGCCATTGCATTTGCTGAGCGAATCTCTGAGGAGAGACATTGATGACATCGCGGCGGTCCGGGTGAACGGAATGGTAGGCGAGGATAGGGGCAACGAGGCGCATGTTCTGAATGGTGACGGATTTAGAGTGCGGCTCGTGAATTGGCCCTGCGGGCCATCCTGGTCAGCGATGCCATCATGCCACTGACCAGCACCTCAAGGTGGGCGGTGCTTTCCGGCTGTCCGAACCGGCCCAGTGTCAGTGGATCGAATGCTTTGTTTGGGTAAATGGAATCCGTCTCGGTGGTGACAGCTGCTTCATAGCCGGCCTCCTGGAGTGCCTGGCGTGTGGCGTGGTTGAAATCCCCCGCCTTTCCATTGGGATAGGCAAAGAACGAGGGACGCGAACCCAGTGCGTCGGCGAGAATTTGATTGGAGATGGCGAGTTCCTCGCGGAGCGTTTCCGGGCGGCAGCGTGCGAGAATAAGGTGGCGATGAGTGTGTGCGCCGATGGTGATTAATCCAGACGCGACCATTTCCTGAATCTGCGGCCAGGTCAGGGGTTCATAGATCGCTGGGATCTGCCTTTCAAGATTGAGGGAGGTCCCCAGTTCGGCTTCGATTCTTGTGATTTCGGCATGAAGCATTTCCTGAGGCATGTGTTTGAAGGCAGTGGACAGGCGATGGATGCAATCCAGTCGCTGGGCATTCGTTGTGAGCGGGAGGGAGAGGGACTGATTCAGCAGGGAGGATTTCAAATAAAGGTTCTCCGAATGGCCCACTGCGTATTCGAGCCGATCCGGCCACAACCACGCCCGGTTTTGGACGAAATCGGTAGCCGCGAAGATGGTGGCCGGGAGGTTGTATTTGCGCAGGATGGGATAGGCCAGATGGTAGTTTGATGCGTAGCCGTCATCGAACGTCAGCACGACACTGTTCCTGGGGAGCGGTTCTCCGGCACGTTGCAGGGCCAGTGCCTCCTTGAGCGAGAGGACTTGTGAGTTCTTTTTCAGCCAAGCGCAGAGGTCATCGAACAGGTTCGCCTGGACATGGAGATTGCTGAAGTTTTCGAGCCCGCTGGGGTGTTGATCTGTCAACCCGTGGAACATCAGGATGGCCATGCCGGGGTCCTTGAGATTGCGGGCCAGCGCGGAGAGTTTCGTTTTGGCAAAAAAGTGATAGATGACGGATTTGGTGTTCATACGGGCACTTGGTGGACGGCGTTGAGCGTGATGGACGGAGTGGTGGGCTTCGCTTCGATGAGTTGAAAATATGACTGCCAGGCATGGCTGGAGGCATAGCAGGCTTCCGCTTCCGCACGGGCGCGGCAGCCCAGGCGGAGTCTGAGATCGGGACCTCTCTGCAATTTCAGCAGGGACTGAGCGACCTGCTTGAAATCTCCCTGCGGAACGAGGAGGCCATTTTGTCCATGCTGGAAAAATTCACTGACTCCGGGGGCCTCGGTGGCGATGATGGGGAGGCCGCAGGCTTTGGCCTCCATGATCGCGATGCTCATTGTTTCGCCCATGGAAGCATGAACGTAGGCGTGCCACTGCCCCATTCTGGAGATGAGATCCCGCGAACTGAGCATACCGCAAAATGTGACGTGCTCCTCGACGTTGAGGGATTTGGCCAGAGCCTCCAATTCGGCCCGGCGTGGTCCATCGCCCACCAGTTCCAAATGGAGTAGGTGAGGGTTGCCATCGTTGGCAAAAGCCAGAGCCCGGAGCAGGGTGGGAAAATCCTTGCCATCCACCATGCGCCCCTGCATTCCGAAGACGAATGGGTTGTCGCTGGCAGGGCTGGCCACCGTGTAGAGAGAGAGATTGAGGCTGTTGCTGATAACCGTCGTCCTTTTGGTTCGTGCCTGAAAGAGCCAGCGAAGTTTCGCCGCGACCTGATCGCGGTATTTTTCAGTCAGGTAGACCACGCGATCCGCCCGCCACAGGGCGAACAGACTGAGCAGCCAGCGTTTGGAATTTTTGAGGGTGTTGGAATGATGTTCGACGGCGATGATTTTGAGGTTTGGCAGATGCTTCCGGGCCTTGAGGCAGGCGGGCAGCGTGCCGAGCGTGTGGACGATGACGGCGACCGGGCGGATTTGCAGCAGCAGGCGGGTTATCTCCTTCTGGGCGGCATGATCAAGGCCCTGCTGTTTTTGCACACCATGCCACTGGATGCCGAGGGCCTCGCACTGGCGGATATTGGCCTCAGCCGCAGGTTCGATTCCAAAAAAGATCGCGTGCTGGCGTGATGAGCCCGCCGCGGCCTGGGCCAGCGGAAAGACGACCCCGGCCTCGCCCCCGACACCGGAATAGAGAATATGAACGATGTCAGGAGGCGAGGCCATGCGGGAGGGCGGGTGAGTGTGGTTGTGGACGAAGCAGTTTGAACTCAATGGGGCGCCGGCAGCTGTGGAGGGCGGCGAGGATGGCGATGAGCCAGTAGGCGGCGGTATCGATCAGCGTCTGGCTGAAGGGGAGGAAGGCTATCACCGGGAGACTGCATAACAGGGCCGCGCGCGGTTGCGTGCAGGTCTTGTAGAGCAGGACCAGAATGATGCCGAGGTACAGGACAGCGCCGACGATTCCAATGTCGATCCAGATGCTGACGAACTGGTTGTGGGGTTTCCAAAAGACGGTTCCGGCACCGGTTCCATGACCGAGCAGCGGCTTCTGCATTGCCCCCTCCCATCCGTCACTCAGATCCTTCATGCGTTCGCTCGACTCCATTTTCTTGGTGTCGCCTCCAAAGATGGCCCCGATGCGCTCCTGGACATTCGTGTCATTGCGGGCGCTGGTGCTCATGCTCATGGCGGCCACGGCGATGACGCCAATGCCCATGAACAGACCTGCGGAAAGGATGATCTTTCCTGCATGCTCACGGAAATTCAGGCCGAAATAGGACAGGACCATCAGCGTGAATATCAGAAATCCACTGCGGCTCAGGGTGGGAAAAATCCCCACGAAGGCGATGGCGATCATGACGACGCCGAACCAGAAATGCCGCTGCAGGGTGAGGATGAGCGCCAGCATGCAAATGATGGCGATGGCGGAATCATTGGCATCGGGAATGAATCCGGCGGCGCGGCCGGGCACCGAACTGTTTTTCAAGTATCCCGCCATTTCCGCGAGGTTGGCACCCGCGCTGACGAGGATGCTGGTGACCGCAGCGGCGCAAGCGGGGATGGCGGATCTTCGCAGGGCTGCGCTGCAAATGAGCAGGCTGAGGGCGACAAATCCGAGGGTGAGGCTCAGTCGGGTGGCGGTGCTGGCAAAATTATCCGGCGATCCAAAACGCTGGCAGGCGACATCGAACAGGCGCAGCACACCCATTCCGGCAATGACCAGACCGGTGGTTGAGAACACCGGCCTGCGCGGAAGCAGCAGCAGCAAATTCAGAACCATGAAGAATGAGACATACAGAATTGGCGGGAAGGGGAGTTTGCCCTGTTTGCTGGACCAATGGAGGAGGCCGGTGACCTGCGGGACCAGCAGGCCAATGTGGGCCAGGCAGGTCCAGACAATCCATGCACGCGACGCCGCGGGCCGACCCTCTGGGAGCAGAGAGTAGCCTTGGGGGAGAGTGAGGGAAGTTGCAGACATGGGTGGATTTATCTGGCGCCGCGCATGATGGCGCCGATGGTGCGAATGCAGACGTGAAGGTCGAATTTCAGAGACGCTTCCTTGACGTAGAAGAGGTCGTAGCGAAGTTTCTCCCGTGCGTCGTCAACGCTGGCGCCGTAGTCGACATTGATCTGGGCCCAGCCGGTGAGACCGGGTTTCAACAAGTGACGCGGGCGGTAGTAGGGGATTGCTTCGGCCAGGGAGTCGACGAATTCCGGACGCTCCGGGCGGGGACCGATGAAGGCCATGTCGCCCTTGAGGATGTTCCAAAACTGGGGAACTTCGTCCATGCGGGTCTTGCGGAGAATTTTACCGACGCGCAGGATGCGATTGTCGTTTTTGCAGGCCCACTGGGCTCCGCCCTTTTCGGCGTCGAGCCGCATGGAGCGGAGTTTGTAAATGGAGAACGGGCGGTTGCGCAGGCCGATGCGGGTTTGCTTGTAGAAGGCTGGTCCGGGGCTTTCCAGTTTGATGGCGATCACTGCCAGGAGCATGAGGGGTGAGGAGAGCAGGAGTCCGAGCGCCGAGATGAAAATGTCCGAGGCGCGTTTCAGGATCATGTAATGCGGATGGAGCGCGCGAATGTCGTTGGAGAGAAACCATGATTCGCTGAGTTCATTCACCGCCACGCATTCATGATTTTTTTCCAGGTGCGCGGTGTAGCTGATGACCCGGACGCCGGTGTCCAGGCAGCGGAGGAGGGCATCGCGAATTTCCGGCGTGGGGTCGCCGTGGAAGACGATTTCATCCATTTGCATGAGCGCCGCCCAGTCAGGGAGCGAGGAGAGCGAGACGACGTGGGTCTCCTTTTCATCGAGTACGATGGGACAGAGACGGATGGGGCGCTTGGTCGCTTCAAGAAATGCCTGGGCTTTGTTGACAAAGTCGCGGTCGCCCAGCAGACCGATGCACTCGGGGTGGCGCGTTGCGAAGTGCCAGGCAAACGCGCGGCACAGAACCAGGGCACTGGTCGTGCCAATGGCCGCGAGGCCCAGAATGTTTCGCCCCACATCCTGATAGAAGAAGATGGCGGAAATCGTGACCAGTGAGACGATGGCGACCAGGACGGCGATGAGGCTCTGGGTGATGAGCCCGGTCACGGTGCGGCGCACGGTGCGATCATGGAGACCAAAGACGTGGCTGGTGATGGCAACGGACGTCCCAAAGATCAAACTGGCGGAACCCCAGGCGAGGTGGCGGGGAAGGTTGAATGCCTCCCAGGCCTGAGGGCTGTGCGAGTAGGCCCAGGACATGCTGAGTGCAGCAACGGCAAAGTCATACACCAGCCAGGTGAAGGGAGGGATCGTGGCAAAAAGTCCGGCGATTCGTCTGAGCCTGGGCACGACCAGGCTGTTGACGGTTTGAACGCGGGACGGGGCGGCCTGGGGGGCGGAGGTGCTCATGGGAGGAATTCGGGAGGCGAGGGTAGGGCTGGCTCGAGTTGCTGGTGTGCGGCGATGCAGCGGGGAAGGATCATGAGCATGTAGGCATAGAGCATGATGGAGGAAATGAGGTAGACGCCAGCCGTGGCGAGGGCGAGACCAGCCACGCCAAGCCATTTCATGAACATCAGATTCAGGGCAAAATTCGCCGCGAGATTGACCAGGGAGGTGTAGAAAAGGAAACTGCCCGCACGCAGGGCCAGAATGACCCGTGAGGCCATGACGGCGGCGATGTAGAAGGGGATTTGCAAAGCGTGGAATCTCAGGACATCCGCCACGCGGTGGGTGTCAGACGTCTCGAAGGCTCCGCGTTGGAAGAGGTGCTCCACCATCCACGGGGCGGCCCACCAGAAGATGGCCACGATGGGCAGCGATCCGCCGATGATGATGAGCGAGTATCGCCACGTCGTGGATTTCAATACCGCCCAGTCTCCCCGGCTGACCTGCTCGGCGAAATAAGGGTAGATGCCCTGGGCCACGGATCCGGCGATGATGGAAAGGGCGATGCTGCAAATTTTCTCCGAATAACTCAGCACCGCCACACTGCCGCTTTCGAGCCAGCCGGCCATGATCTGATCGAGCACTGGCAAACCGCAGAGGAGGGTGCCTCCGGCGAGGAGGGCCAGGCTTTCGCGGCTCACCTTGCGGGTTTCGGCATTGAGGGTTCCAAAGATTCCCTCCACCGTCAGTCCATCGCGCCGGGCCGCGATCCAGAGGATGCCCAGCAGCAGTGCCGAACCCAGCGTGGTGCCCCAGACGAAGGACCACACTCCAAGGTGCACGCCCCCGAAGAACAGAAAGAACATCGAACACAAGGGCATGAGCGCAGGGGTGACGGAAGTGAGCACGAAACGCTTCTGCGCCTGCAGCCATGTCACCAGGCCGAACGAAAGCCCGTAGAGAAATCCAAATGGCAGCAGCGCGACAAACAACTGTGCGGTGAGGGCGCGTTTCTCGGGTGAAAACTGACTTGTCAGCAAGGGGACAATCAAACCGCGGGCGAGATAGGTCACGATGATGATGACCAGCAATCCCGTGGCATAGACCCGGATGCTCTGGATGGCGAGTTCGTTGGCCGCGCGGACTCCGTGCCTCGCTCTCGTCTGGGTGTAGGCGGGCATCAGGGCGATGGGTGTGCTTTGCGCAAAGACCATCGGGATCAGGGACGGTATGAGAAAGGCGATGAGGAAGGCGTCCAGTTCATCAGAGACGCCAAACTGATGGGCCACCAGAAGGTCCTTGCCAAAGGCGATGAGTTTTACCATCAACGTCAGCGAGCCGATAGCGATGAGGCTGGAGACGATGCCGCTGTTTTTCAGGAAGCCAAATCTGGATGGTTTTTCTTGAAAAACGGGGTTCGGGGAAATGGTGGTCGATTCATTCATTCTATTGGGGATGGAAAATATAATGAAAATTTCAGTGGTTGCAATCTAAAAAGTTTAAAAATGATACTCAATAGAATTTAAAGGATATCAAATTTGATAAAATTCACTAAGATCAACAAGGCATCGCAATTCTTGTTCTAATTTCTAATATTTTTATTGTAATTGTTGATTTTCGAATTATGGATTGCATAATTTCCATATTTCGAACTTTCCGACAACTGCCATGAAATTGCTCCTTCTCACTGCCGATCCGAAGACCCTCCTGTGTCATCGCAAAGAACTGATCCGCTCCATCGCCAGCAAAGGATGGGAGGTGGTGGCAGCGGCGAGCGGCCCGGGAGGAGCGGCCGAAGAATTTCTCACCAGCATTGGCGGCAGGTTCGTGGAACTCAGTGGCGCGAGGTCCGGGATGAACCCGATGGTGGATTGGCGGGCTTTTCAGGAACTGCGCCGGGTGATCCGCGCGGAGGCACCGGACGCCGTCCTGCCTTACACAATCAAGTCCGTGGTCTACGGCAGCATCGCCGCCTCCCTGGAACACGTCCCGGCCATCTATCCGCTGATCTGTGGACTGGGCTATGCCTTTGCCCCAGCCCGGTCCCTCAAGCAGTGGCTGGTGGGGCGGGTGAGCAGTCTGCTTTACCGGGTGGCACTGCGCCGGGCCACGCTGGTGTTTCTGCAAAACAAGGAGGACGAGCGCCTGCTTAGAGAGCGGGGAATCCTGCATCGGGACACCCCCAGTCAGGTCGTCAATGGCTCGGGGGTTGAGCTGGATGCATTCACCCCCCGGCAGGTGGACACGATCGGCGTGGAGCGCGGGCGGATGAATTTTGTGCTCGTGTCCCGCCTGTTAAAAAGCAAGGGCATCCCGGAATATGTGGAGGCGGCCCGCGCACTCAAGGCAGAATTTCCCCTGTGGCAATTCCACGTGCTGGGCGCGGCAGATCCCGGTCCTGATGGCATCAGTGCCGCACAGGTTGAATCATGGGTGGCCGAGGGATTGATCCACTATCATGGAAGTCAGGCGGATGTCCGGCCATTTCTGGCGCAAGCCCACGCCTTTGTGCTGCCGACCTATTACCGCGAGGGAGTGCCCCGGGCCAGTCTGGAGGCCCTGGCTGCAGGATTGCCGATCATCACCACGGATTCCGTAGGTGCGCGGGAGACGGTGCAACTTACCACCGCTGGCGAGTTGCAACGCCGGGCGCAGGAGCCGGTGATGGAGGGCAAGAACGGTTACCTCGTGCGTCCCCGCCACGTCGCCGGACTTTGTTACGCCATGCGCATGCTCGCGGCCCGTCCGCAGCGACTTCCTGAGATCTCCGCACATTCCCGGCAGCTTGCTGTCAGCCGGTTCGATGTCCACCGCGTCAATGCAGTGATGATGCAGCAAATTTTTTCAACCCTGGCCACCCCAGTGGCCACATTCCAGCCCGCCCTACACGTATGAGTACCGACCGCACCCCATCCTCCCCAAACACCAACGCACTCATCCCGGCTCTGCCGCAAAATACGATTCCCTACGCCCTGGCCATACCTCTGAGTCACCTTCCGAATCTGGTGGGTGGGGAAGGGCAGAGCCCGGGTGCCCTGACGGTTGCGCCGAACAGGATCATTCTTGAGGACATGGTGCGCTGCATTCTGCGTCATTGGAAAATCAGCGCGCTGCTGGCCGGACTGGGCTGCGGTGTGCTTCTTTTTTTCATGCTGGGAAGGCAGCCGGAATACCTTGCCGAGGCCAATGTCATGATGCGGATTCGCGATGACAAAGTCTTCAATTTCGAGCGTGTCGTGGACAACAGCAGTTCCGAAGCCAGCAATATCATCATGCTCCTGAACAACCACCGGGTGGAAATGCAGAGCCATCGTTTCCTGGAATTTTTCCTGTCCAAACTGACGCCCGAGCAGCTTGCAACCATGGTCGCCCCGCCCGCCAAACCCAGCATGGTCAGCCGGCTCATGGAGGCGATTCTGCCTGCGCCAGCCACCGCAGGACTGACGGCCCAGGCAATTCAACGGCAGCGATTCCTGGAAATTTGCGACAAGGCCAAGGTGGATTACATCAAGGAAACATTGATCCTGAAGGTGGCCGTGCGCCATCACGAAGCCGGCCTCGCGGCAGCCCTGGCCAACGGCTGGGCCCAGGCTTACATGGATTATGTTGCCCATGAGGAGGGTGCCAGCACCCGGCAGGCTTCGGTCTTCCTGCGGGAAGAGGTGGATCAGGCTCGCAAGCGCGTGCAGGCCAGCGAGGAAAAGCTCGCGGCCTACTGCCGGGAGAAGGGGCTGGTTGATGATGCGGAACAACTTGCCGGCGACGGGGAGAAATTGAAGGTGCTGAGCACCGAGCAGACGCGCCGGGAAGTGGAACTGGCGGAGATCGTGCAAACGCTCACGCAGGTGGACAAGGCAGGCAGTGAAGTTGAGAAGCTGCTGGCTGTGGATGGGTTTTCTAAAATCCCCACCCTGACCACGCTCCGTGCGCAGTTCACTGAGAAACTTCGCGAACGGGAAATCCTCCAGCAGCGCTACCTGCCAAAGCACCCGGCCGTGCTTTCCTTCGAGAAAGGCTATGCCTCGCTCAAAAATGAAATCAACAGCGCGCTCCAGCGCACGATCGGTGAGCTGCGCAACAAACAGGCCAGCCTCACCAATCAGGTCGCCGCCATTCAACAGCAAATCGGCAGCGCCAAGGGAACCGTGGCCGGAAATGGCACGGACAATGTCGAGCGTAAAATGCTGCGCAGTCAGCTGCAATCCGACCGGGCACTTTATGAAAAGCTGCTCTCCCGTCTGGAAGAGGCCACCGTGAGCAGTCGCTTCAGCGAGGTGACGCATCTCCGCTTGGCCGAGACGGCCGAGGCTCCACGCAAGGCGGTGGCTCCGAACAAGCCGCTCAGCCTCGTGCTGGCGGGAGTGAGTTTTGGGACCCTTTTCACGATCATTCCTCTGTTGCTGGGGGCCATTGGTCTGCTGCGCAGCAAGGGCATTGACGGGCTGATCAGCCAACTTCGCTCCGGTGCACCAGCGGCACCAGTCGTCGCCGCAGGCCTCCCTGGCTTGCATCAAATGACGGCGGGGGCCACTGACCTGGGAGAACTTCCGACGCTGTCCGGCACCGACGAGGAATATCCTGAGGCGATGCTTTACAGTTTGTTTCAATCGGATTCTCCGGAAAAGCAGTTTTTCCACCGCATTGCTGAGAACCTGCTGAATGATCGGTCAAGTCCTGGAGGGAAGGCCCCCGTGGTCATGCTCACCAGTGTGCGCCGGGGTGAGGGGAAATCCCTGGTGGCCTCCGGTATCGGCATCGCGGCAGCCCTACAGAACAATCGCGTTGTGCTCATCGAAGGCAATCTGCGCCGGCCATCGGTGCACCGCTACTTTCCAAGACAGGTGGCCGCCCCCAGTTTGAGCGACGCCGCCCGCGAGGCTCCGCACGTGGAATGGCAGCCGGAAGCACTGCGCTTTCCGGGCAGCCAATTGTTCACTCTGGAGGCAGGGGACGCACGCGGACTTGATGTGGAGCACCTCTTTGACGCGACCTGGTTTGTGCAAATGCTCAACCAGTTTCGCTCCACCTGCGACCTGGTCATTCTCGATGCTCCGAGTCTCCGGGAGGTCCCGGAGAGCGAACAACTGGCCATGCTGGCCACCCGCGCCCTGATCATCGGCAGCGTCACCGATCAGATGCATACAGACTTACCCACTGTGGCCAGTCGGATGATGCAGTTGGTGCCGCACCTGACGAAGGTGGACTACCTGCGCAACCACCTGCCAGCCTGACAAATTCCAAGGCCGCACGCGGGTTGTCTGCGTCAAGGACCGAGGTGCCGGTCAAACCACTCCAGCGTGCGATCCCACATTTCCGGCAGGTAGACGTGGGAGACGCCGGGATAAATGGCGCTTTCAAAAAGTGGGCCGGCAGCTTCGCCGTGGAGTTGGTAGATTTGTTCGACGATCCGACCGATCTCGCGCACCCCATCCACCGGGGAACCGGAGTCCTGATCACCCGTCATGAAGAGGAGGGGGCGCGGCGCGCTGAGGGCGATGATGGCCTCCGTGTCGAGATGTTTCAGAATGCTGGGCACGAAATAATAGATGCCGTGGGCCTTGAGCATGCCGTGGCGGATGAGATTCTGGCAGCGCGTCAAGCAGGCCACGCAGACGGCGGCGCGCAGCCGGTCATCCAGAGCCATGAGCCACCATGCGCGCGTGCTGCCCATGCTGATGCCGGTGACGCCGATGCGCTGGGTGTCCACTTCGGGCCGCGAGCAGAGGTAGTCCAGAGCCATGAGGTCATCCCGCAGCATCATTCCCCAGAGTGAACGGCCGAACCAGAGATGGAATTTTGCCGCAGACATTTCGCCCGCGGCGTCTTTTTGCAGCGGACCATCCGGCCCCGTGCCATTGCGCTCACCGAAACAGCAGGCATCAATGCCCAGGACAACATACCCCTTGCGCGCCAGAGCCGGGCCGGGCGCAGTGGGCACGGCATTCGTCAGCAGCATTTCCTCCTTGCCGATGTCATACTGGCCACCGTGCCAGTGGCAATAAAGGACCGCAGGTGCAGGCTGTTCGGCGCTGGCGGATTTCGGAAGGAAACAGTAGCCGCTCACTCTCTCGCAGGACCCGTTGTCGAATGCAAATTTTTCCAATGTATAATCGCCCCGATCATCACGGGACAACACTTCCACACGCGGCTGGGCTGGACGAGCAGGGAGGTCGCCCAGCAAATTTGTCAGTATCTCCCGAATCTGTGGACGCCGGATCTGCCAATCCTTTAGCGATTCAGGCACGATGAATGGCGGTGGCAGAGGGGCGGCTGCCAGCCAGTCCGTCGCTGGCAGGGGAGTCGGCTTGAGATGGCTGGCGGAAGGCATGGTGGCGGAGCACGGCAGGGAGTCATCCTGATTTAGGGGCACGGAGAGATTTACGGGGATAGACACCGCATGGCAACCGGGCAGGCGAAGAATTTCAGTGCCAGGGCAGGTGCTCCATTAATCTTCACTTGCCGACAGTGGAATAGTTGGCAAATCTGACTGAGCACCACTTCATGAACTTCCGACCACGCTCCCGCAGAGATTTCCTTCAATTGATGGGGGTCTGTGCCATGCCCCTGGGTGCCATTTCCTGCTTCACGGTGGAGCGGAAGGATGAGTTGGAGCGGCCTTTGGAATTTGACAGTGAGCGCATGGAACGCCTCCAGAATGGTCCATCGGAGGTGGTGTTGATTGGGAATTCGATGGTCTATTGCCGGCTCAACACCCATTACCTGCCGGATCTTTTGGCCCCCTTGAGCGTGGAAATGGTCACCGAGGGCGGGACGCGGTCTTTGCAATGGTTCCTGTGGTTCAAGAACTACGTCGCCGAGGTGAAGCCAGCCCCCAAGGTGGTCTTGATTTTGTATCGCGACTATGATTTTGGCCGGGTGGATTTCCGGGTGGCGGGGACTTATTTGGACACGATCCGGAAATCGATGCGGAAGGGGGATGAGAAATACCTCTGGATCGCCCGCGGCCAGTCGCAAATACGCGGACCGGCCGGCTGGTTGGAGGAAACGTTTGGTGAGCATCCGCAGAATACCAAGAAGCGCAAACGGGTCGAGGATGCTGCGATGGACGTTGCGGCTCTTGCTGGCAGCCTTCCGGAGCCGGAGGTTCGAAAATACGTTAAGGGAGCATTCAGCATGGATAAACTCCGCAGTGACATCCAGGACGCGGGTGCCAGTGAGAATGACAACCTCAAGGGAATTGCCTGCCAGTTTACGGCCGATGCCGACAAGAATTACCTCAGCCATTTTGACCAGGTGGCCAGGGAGCACGGGATCAAGCTGGTCTTTTACCGCGTGAGGCGCAGGCCGGATGACTCCAACACGGTGCATCAGGCGGCTACCCTCGCCGATTACACCCGGGATTTTCGAAAATGGATCGAGGCCCGCGGACATGCCTGGGTGGACGAGACGGATGATGAGGAGATCACGCTGTCCATGTTCCGGGATGGCGATCACCTATTCAAGGAATCCTACAATCGATACACGGAAATGTTTGTGGAGCGCATCCGCCACCTTCTCCCCAAACCCTACACTCCTGAGGAGATCGCGGCCGGGAAAGCGGCTGCCAGGAATCTGCTGATCCAATAGAACCGAACGCGGATGATCTTTCACAGCTTTCAATATGTGGTCTTTTTCGTTGCGCTGATCAGCGTTTACTGGTGGCTGCCGTTTCGGGGGCAGAATCTGCTGCTGCTGGCGGCCAGCTATTTCTTCTATGGATTTGTGCACCCGTGGTTTTTGATTCTGCTGACGGCCACGGCTTTGATCGATTACTTTACCTCCAACCGGATGGCGCTCGACCCTGCGCGCAAGCGCTTCTATCTGGGTATCACGCTGGTCGCGAATCTCGGGGTGCTGTGTTCCTTCAAATATCTTGATTTTCTGAGCGGAGGGCATGCGCTGGAGATCGTGCACTGGCTTGGATTCAAGCAGATGACAGCCCAGGACGTGGCGGCGCTGCTGCCGGTGGGGTTGTCGTTTTATACGTTCCAGAGCATCGCCTATGTCATGGATGTTTACCGGGGCGAAATTCAACCGCAGCGGAAATTGCTGGATTTTTTGCTCTTCGTTTCCTTCTTTCCCCAACTCGTCGCGGGCCCCATCCAGCGGGCGGCGTTTTTGTCCGGGCAACTGACCAAGCCGCGCGTTTTCGATGCGCGGATCGCGCGGTCGGCGGTGGTGCTGATCCTGTGGGGTTATTTGAAAAAGCTCGCCATCGCGGACAATGCGGCCACGATTTGCAACAAGGTCTTCAGTCTCGATCAGCCCTCCTGGCCGGTGCTGTGGGCGGGCGTGTTTGCCTTTGCGGTGCAGATTTTTGCGGACTTTTCGGCCTACACGGATATCGCGCGGGGTAGTGCCCGGCTGCTGGGGATCGATATCGCGCAGAATTTCAACCACCCCTACCTTGCGAGTTCGCCGCCGGATTTCTGGCGTCGCTGGCATATCTCACTTTCCACCTGGTTCCGGGACTATGTTTACATTCCGCTGGGGGGTGGGAGGTGTTCGCAGGGGCGGGTGATGGTGAACATCATGCTGACGTTCCTGCTGTCGGGTCTCTGGCACGGAGCCTCCTGGAACTACCTGCTGTGGGGCGCGTATCACGGGGCGCTGCTTGTGCTGTGGCGGCTTTGGGAGCGGGGTCCGGAGGCGTGGCGGCCTGATCGCTTCTGGCGCTGGCCGCAGATCCTGCTGACGTTTGGCCTGGTGAATTTTGGCTGGCTATTGTTTCGCGAAACCGACCTGAGGATGCTGGGAAAGTATCTCTCATCAAATCCGTTTGCCGCCTCCGGAGCGGAGTGGCAGACGGCGGTCTATCTGTTCACGAGCGTGCTGCTGTTCGCACTTCCGATCATCATTCAGACGGCGTTGCATCCGTGGATCGAGCGTCACCTGCATTACACCGATGATGCTCCGCCGCCCTGGTCCTGGGCGCTCCTGCAGGGTGTCACCGCAGCGCTCCTCATCGTTGGAATCCGGTTGCTGGCCGCGCCGGATTCCTCAGACTTCATTTATTTCCAATTTTAGCCGGATTTTCTCCGCGTTTTTTTTCGCCGCTGAGTAATAAACTGGATTTTTTGTGGCGTAAATGTTGTATGCTGTGGACGATTGCTGGCCTGCAGATGGCCTGGTCACCCGAAACCCGCACCTAGCTGAATTATGAAGATCGTGTTCCATCGTTGGTTGTTATTGTCCTCATTGCTGTGGAGCCTCAACCCAGTCAACCTAGGCGTCCGCGCTCAGGAAGCTGCAACAGAGGGGGAGGAAACCAAGCCCGCATCGGAGGTGCAGATCAAAATCCCACCCTACGGACTGGTGCGCGAGACCAATCTCGAAATTGTCTTTCCGCAGACAATGGTTGCTGCCGCGGCGGTCGGTCAGAGCGTGAACGCAGCCGAGGTCCTGGAGATTTCCCCCAAGCTGGAGGGAACCTTTACCTGGCGCAGCCGCTACAATGGAACATTCCAACCCTCTGAGATACCCAAACTCGGCGGCACTTACATCTTCAAGCTGGCAGCCGGGCTGAAGGACACCGCCGGCAAACCTCCATCGCTGAAGGAACCGGTGGCGGTGCCCGCGCCGACGCTGCGGGTGCAGATGGCCACGCCGGAATGGTTCTCGACTGGAAATCGGGAGCCGGAATTGTTCTATTATTTCAACGACGCGATCGACATCGAAAGTATGGCGGCGCGCGCGACCTTTCGTGACAAGAAGGGCGAAAAATCGGAGCCGGCAGTCGTCCGGCATACTCTGGGTCGGGAGTTGCTGACAAATGCTCCGGCCCTTGGCACCTATGCGGAGCAGTTCGCTGGTGGCGTGGCCTTTACGAAGGATCAGAGCGTTCCCTCGGTGGTGAAAATCACCCCCAAGCACCCGCTGCCTCCGGGTGAAGGGTGGCACTTGATGGTGACGCAGGGGGTGGAAAATGCTTCCAAAACCGCGGCAACGCCGATCAATTGGACTACCAACATCGGCAACGTGCTGCCGATGAAATTTAACTCCGCCGAGGCCGTCAGCCCGCTGGATGAAACGCGGCATCTGGACCTGTCCTTCACCAAGTCGCTGCCCAAAGTCATCCCCAGCGGCACCCTGCAGCGGCTGATCAAACTCGAGCCATTGCCCGAGGAACTGAAATGGGAGGTGCAGGGCAGCAGCGTGGTCATCACGGGCAATTTCGAAATTGATATGGCCTACAAAGTCAAATTTCAGCCGGGGATCATCTCCCAGGATGGATTGAAAACCGATGAGGCATCGGAAGCCACCGTGACCTTTCATCCCCATGAGGCATCCATCGCCCTGGCGGCCTACAGCAATACCCAGTGGCTTGGCGGAAAGCGTGAATTTGGAATTCAATCCGCGAACAACGAGAAGGTGCAGGTGCAGATCAAGCGGGTGGACCCGAACAACATCGTTTACGCACTTCGCGGTTACCATGTCTATGAGCATGATGCCTCCGGAGGTTCGTCCTACACGCGCATTCCCTATGCGGCCATGCCCGGCAAGACCGCATGGCAGAAGGATTTCCCGACCGAGGTGGAGATGGATCAAAGCGAGCATTTCTCCTTCACCTGGGATGAGGCTCTCGGCGGTGCCAAGGCGGGGGTCTATTTTGTAAATGTGGAAGGACGTCCGAAGCAGGGCGTGGTGGATTCAAGCCGGGTGGGTTCACAGGCGCTCATTCAGTTGACCGATATTGGTCTGGCCTGGAAATTCAGCGACAAGCAAGCGAAAATATTCGCCTTCAGCCATACCACCGGCCAGCCCCTCAAGGATGTGCAGATTGCCACGTTCGATGACGATGCAAATCCGCTGCATAACGCCCCCACCAATGCGGAGGGGCTTGCGGACGTTCCCATGCCGGACAAGGCCCACTGGCTGGTGGCAGTGGGAAATCAGGACTGGCACGGCATTCGCTTTTCCAGAAACATGTCGAGTCTGGGGATGTGGGATTTTGATGTGAATTACTCAAGCCGGGGTGGGGAGGAAGGGGGCGGTGGCAAACGCGACTCGCTTTTCTTCACGGATCGCCCGCTGTATCAGCCCGGTGAAACCGTTTATCTGAAAATCATCACCCGGCAGCATTTGCCGGAGGGGCTGAGTTTTCATCCCAATCGCGAAGGCAGGTTGCGCGGGTATGATTTGAATCAGCAGATCTTTCTCGAAAAGAAAGTTACCTTCTCGGAAACCGGCACGTATTCCGACATAGTGAAACTGCCCGCCAATGGAGTGGGAAGTTATCATTTCGAGGTGTCCTTTTACAAGTCCGAGGCGCAAATCAAGTCCGAGGCCGAGGCCAAAGCCAGGGCCGCGGAAGAAGGCGAGAACGAGGAGGGCGAAATGGAGGAGGGATCGGAAGCTGGGGACGAGGAGGGTGTCGCCGATTCGGATGAAGCCAGGGTGGAATCGACCACCGAGCACTACATCATCGTTCAGGAATACCAGCCGAACGCCTTTAAGATCACTTTCGAGGAGGAGGGCATCAAAGCCGAGGGTGAAACGCGCCAGGTGCCGGTGCGTGCGGCCTATTTCATGGGGAAAGCACTGAGCGAAGCCACGCTAAAATGGACCAGCACGCTGAGCCAGGAAGGGTTCTACGCCGAGAAATTCCGCGATTATGCCTTCTGCCAGGCCCGCAGATACCAGGCCTATGATGGTGACCAGTGGCGGGATCTTCCCAGGGAACCCTGGCAGACGCCGTTGCTCACCGGGCAGGGTGAATTGAAACTTTCCCCCAAGGGTGCGGCAATAATTCCGGGAAATGTGCCGGAGAGTTTTGGAGTGATCGGGCCGAAGCAATTGCGGGTCGAGGCGGAAATTACGGATCTCAACCAGCAGACGATTGCGGGATCGCTGGCCCACACCATGCACTCGTCGGAGTTCTACATCGGAGTGCGCACCGCCCGGCGCGCCCATTATGCGAACGCAGACATCCCCGTGGAAATGGTGGCCGTAAGGCCCGACGGTCAGCGCTACGATCAGCCAGTGGCCGCCAAACTTCTGGTGGAGCGCCTCGTTTGGAATGAGGTCAAGGTGCAGTCGGCAGGCGGCGGCACCGACATCCGGCACGATCTGACAGTGAAACGCATTTCCGAGCAGGACATCACCATTTCTCCAACCATCGCCAAAGAATTGGTGGCGAATTTGAAACTGGCCGATGCTGGAACCTACACCCTGACGATTTCCGCGACCGATGCCAAGGGAGCCGCAGTGCAGACGGTTTCCAGCTTTGATGTCTACGGCGCCCAACCGCAGGACGGTGCCTGGGCTCAGAATGAGGGAATCAAAATTGAACTGACGGCGGACAAGGATAGTTATCAGGCCGGGGATGTGGCCAGGATCATCGTGAAATCTCCCTTTAGAGGGACGGCCCTGATCAGCGTCGAGCGCGACAAAGTGATCAAATCCTGGCTGACCAAGGTTGATGGTGCGGGCGGGGCCGTGGAAGTGCCCATCGACGATTCCTTTGCCCCCAATTGCTTTGTTTCCGTGCTGCAAGTGCGCGGAGGAGTCGATGATGCCAAGGAGATCAATGAGCCGGGATATAAAATGGGGATCTGTGAACTCACCGTCGTGAGTCACTCGCAGGATCTGAAAGTTGAAATCACGCCGAGCCAGCCGGAGTATCGACCCGGAGCCCCCGTGACCTTGACGGCGACGGTTCGCGATTCCGCCGGCCAGCCGGTGCCCAAGGCGGAGGTGGCCCTGTGGGCGGCGGATGACGGGATCCTGAGTTTGGTGAATTATCAGATGCCGGAAGTCGTGGGAATCTTCCACTATGCGCAGCCGCTGCGGGTCACGACGGGCATTTCCCTGATGGATTTGCTTTCGGAGGATCCGTCCGCGCGCGATTATACGAACAAGGGATTTGTCATTGGCGGGGGTGGGGAGGACGCCGAGGGTGGCGAGGCCCTGCGCAAGGAATTCAAAGCCTTGGCCTACTGGAATCCCTCACTCATCACCGATGCCGCGGGCAAGGTCACCGTGACGTTCAACGCTCCGGACAGCCTGACGCAATACCGCATGCAGGCGATCGTGAATGAGGGAACCTCGCGTTTTGGAAGTGCGGAAAACCAATTCAAAATCAATAAACCATTGATGCTGGAGCCGTCCATGCCGCGATTTGCGAATGTGGGCGATGAAATCATGCTCAAAGCAGTGCTGCACAACACCACCCAGGCCGCGGCAGATCTGGATATCTCCCTGCAAATTGACGATCACCTCCAGTTTGCCCAATCGCAGGAGGAACATTCCGCCAGCAAATCGATCCAACTGGCTGCCGGCCAGAGCAAGGCCGCTTTGTTTCCGGTGCGATTCGTCAAAACCGGCACGGCCACGTTTAAATGGAAAGCCGTGGCAAAAAATGGCGCGCCCGAGATGACTGATGGAGTGCAGACAACCCTGGAGGTGGGCACGACCGAACCCATGCTGCGGGACATCCGGTTTCTGAATGTTGGCGAAGCCGGTGCCGGCAAAAATCTCCTGCAGACTCTCAGTCCGGAGTTGCTCGACTCCCCGGCCACCATTCACCTGGTCATGTCCAACAATCGCATTGTTGAGGCGGCCGGAGCCATTGAACAACTCCTTCATTACCCCTACGGATGCGCGGAACAAACCTCCTCCGCGTTGCTGCCATGGCTGGCCTTGAAAGATATTTCCAAGGCCGTGCCCGGCTTGAGCAAGACGCCCGAACAAGTTGCTGCCGTCATTCAAAAAGGCGTGGATCGGTTGCTTTCGATGCAGACTGCGGAGGGTGGGCTTGCCTACTGGCCGGGAGGCGGCGAGGCCCTGCAGTGGACCAGCGCCCAGGGCGGCATGGCGCTCGTGCTGGCCAGCCAGGCCGGCGCGAACGTTCCTCAGATGCGCATGCAAAGCCTGCTTCGCTATTTGAGCAAATCACTCAGGACAGAACGAAATGCGGCAAACCCCATGGACGATTACTCCGCCTCTTTCGCCTGCTACACGCTGGCGCTGGCCGGCAAGGCTGAACCGGCCTACCACGAGGTGCTGTTTCAAAATCGCGCCGGGTTGACGACTTCCGCCAAAAACATGCTGGCGCTGGCCATTGCCGAAGCCAAAGGTGATGTCGCCATGGTGGAAGGACTGCTGGCGGAAGTTAAGGGTGCAAAAAATCCCTGGGCATGGCTGGGAAATGAAAGTCAGGATGCCCTGCAGGCGCTCGCCTGGATGAAACTGGGGAATCAAACCAAAGCCAGCAAGGCGCTGGAGCAACTACTGGAACATCGCGCCCCGCGCGGCGACTGGAAGAATACCTTCAACAATGGATGGGTGGTGCTGGCCGTGGCCGCCCAGGCAAAGACTCAGAATCCCTGGGCCGCCAATCAACCCGCAACCGTGACCTTCAACGGTCAGGATCAGGCTGTGTCCTTCGGCCCCGAACCCGGCAGTCAATCCCTCACGTTTACCACTGCGGGTGGCGGGGCTTTGCCCACGCTCATGGTGAAGGTGCCGGCGGGGCGCAGACTTTACGGTAAAATGGAGGTCTCGGCGCGTGCCAAGAAAAATCTCGATGAGGGTCGGGCCGCGGGGTTTGCCCTGGCGAGGTCTTATCAGAAAGTGGACGCGCAGGGCGCACCACAGCCCGGCGAACCCATGAAAGTCGGCGATCTTGTGCTCGTGAGTCTGCAAATCGATGTCCCCGGCGACAGCGAATACCTCGCCATTGACGATCCCCTACCGGCCACGCTTGAGGGCGTGAATCCAGAGTTCGCCACCATGGCCGCCAATCCGCGGGCCGGATTGTGGACCTATGATCACCAGGAAATGCGCCGGGATCGGATCCTTTATTTCCGCGATTCCTTTACAGGGAGTGGACGTTTCCACATGCAATATCTGGCCCGGGTGGTCGCGGAAGGAACCGTCACCGCCCCTGCCGCACGCATTGAAGCCATGTACGATCCCGCCCAGTTCGGCCTGTGCCCTGCGGAAAAACTCACCACGCTCGCCGGCGATGAGAAGGATGTAGCCGGGAAGTGACGGTCGATTCCTTCGCTGCGACAACGCAGTCCGGACGATGAGCGAATTTTCGCTTTGGGTGCATCGTAAGCGTCACACGCAGCACCCACCGCTGGTCTCTTTAACGACGGACCTGGCGGACACCTATCGTAATTGTCATAGGTCATCGCTATGACACTTACCATCCGCCCGTGCGCAATGTCCGGGTCTTCGCTGTTCGCCTACGCTGCGGC
>CALQSQ010000053.1 GCA_943333275.1 Akkermansia muciniphila | reverse complement strand
GGAGACGACGGTCGAGTCGCCATCGCAGGCCAGCGCTACAAAGTCGCCGCCGCCCCGCGCACCCGACTGGTGCATTGCCAGCACACCAACGGATCCACCAGCATCCTCATGCGCCCACCTGACAAAAAGCAGCACCCCAAGCTACTGCTCCACATTGGCAAAAAACTCGACTGAAAAACTTGTCCCTCTTTGAGTGCTACAAAACGTCCCTCTTTGAAAGCTACACGACATCGATCTTGCCCTGAGTGGCATTTCATTTATTCTCGAATTCATGCGCATCCTTCTTTTTCTCGCCATGTCCGCCACGCTGTTTGCCGATCCCCTGCCGCTCACCCTGCGATCCCGATCGAAAGCCGACGGGGCCATCGCCGAAAAAGCGCAGACATGGGACACTAAAAAAACCGCCATTATCGTCTGTGACATGTGGGACGACCACTGGTGCAGGAGCGCCTCGCGCCGCGTCACGGAACTGGCGGGACCGATGAATGAAATGCTCAAGGCCGCCCGGGCGAAAGGCATTTTCATCATCCATGCGCCGAGCAGTGTCACGGATTTTTACAAGGGCACCCCGCAACGCAAACTCGCGCAGGCCGCGCCCTTTGCCAAAACCCCCGTGGCCCTGGCCACCGCCCCGCGCTGGGGAACGATGTGGTGCTGGACGGATCCCAAGCACGAAGAAGTGCTGCCGGTCGATGACACCGACATGGGGTGTTCCTGCACAGATAAAAAATGCGAGATCAGATCCGCCTGGAAGCGCCAGCACCCGCTCATCGAACTCATGGAGGGCGACGCCCTCACGGACGATGGCCAGGAAACCTGGAACCTGCTCACCACCCGCAAGATCGACAACGTTATCCTCTGCGGCGTCCATCTCAACATGTGCGTGCTCGGCAGGCCCTTCGCCATCCGCCAGCAGGTGTACCTCGGCAAGAACGTCGCCTTCATCCGCGACCTGACCGACTCCATGTACAACCCGGAACGTCCGCCCGGCGTGGATCATTTCACCGGCCACGACCTCATCATCGCCCATGTGGAGAAACACTGGTGCCCAAGTTTCACCAGCGACGCCATCACCGGCACCAAGCCCTTCCGCTTCAAGGAGGACATGCGCCCCGCGAAATAGGGCTTGGGATTCAAACGATTTATGAAACTCCGTTCCTTCCTGTGGCGAGCCGCCCTGCTGCTACCGCTCCCGCTGCATGCGCTTGAGCCCATCCCGGCCTTCACCAAGGATGCGCGCATCCTGTTTCAAGGCGACTCGATCACCGATGGCAACCGGGGACGCAACTCCGACCCCAATCACATCCTTGGCCACGGTTATGTCTTCGTCACCGCCGCCCGCCATGGCGCGGCCTATCCGGAATTGAAACTCGACTTCATGAACCGCGGTGTCAGCGGCAACACGGTGCTGGAATTGGAAAAGCGCTGGCAGCAGGATACCCTCGACCTGAAACCCGATGTCCTCAGCATCCTCATTGGCATCAACGACAGCGGCAGGGGCATTCCGCTTGCACAGTTCGAGCAGGTCTATGAAACCCTGATAACCAGCGCGAAAACCGCGAATCCCGACCTAAAACTGGTGCTCTGCGAACCTTTTGTAAAGCCCACCGGAAAGATCAACGAGGACATCATCAAGCGGCAGGAAATTGTCGCCCGGCTCGCGCAAAAACACGGTGCCGTCCTGGTCCATTTTCAGAAAGTCTTCGACGAGGCCATCAAACGCGCCCCCGCCGATTACTGGATCTGGGACAATGTCCACCCCACCTACAGTGGACACCAACTCATGGCCGACGAATGGGAGCGCGTGGTGCGTGAGCATTGGAAACAAGCACCCTGAGCAGGTCTTCCCACGCATTGAGGGCAACGTCGGGAGACCCGCCTTGTGCAGCATTCCCTCAATGCGACAGCACCGCCAGCAGGTGCCGCAGTTCCTCCTCAATCTCCGCAGCTCCATCCACCGTTTCCGCAATTTCCTCCCGGATGGCCGCACGATACCGCTCGCGCAATCGATGCACCGCAGCCTTCACCGCACCTTCCGTGGTGTCCAACTGGCTGGCGATTTCCGCATAGGAAGGCGCATCGCCCGTAAGAGTGCCCTTGATGGCAACGAACAACTCTGATTTTCCCGCACGGGAAAATTCCTCGCGCAACCGCGCCATCACCCGCTCCAGAAGCGTCAGCGCCCAGCGGCGGTCGTAGAGTAGTTCGGCGTTATCAACTGCGACGGGTTCACGCAGGTAGCGAGATTCGGCGGTTGCCTCGTCAATGGAAAGCAGCACCTGTCCCCCGCCCCGCTTTGCCGCATGGTCCCGGTCCCATTCATTGCAAAGGAAATGCTTAATTGATGCCAGAAGCCAGGCGCGAAATTTTCCCCGCTCAGGTTCCAGCCCCTCCAGCCAGTCTTTGGAAATGAGCCGGGCAAAAAATTCCTGCGTCAGATCCTGCGCATCATGAGCCTGGTGTCCCTGGCGGCGCACAAAGGCATACAACGGATACCAATACGCCTTGCACAGCTCCTCCAGAGCTCGCCGCGCCTGCTTCCCATCGCCCAGAGCACCGCGCACCATGCTCCAGCGGGTGGTGCAGAAATCGCGCGCGCCTGGCTGGATGGAATCATTCATGCGCGGCGGATGGGGAATTGCCCGCAGCGGCTCGGATTTGCAGCGCACCCATCGCCGCAGTGAGAACCGACAATCCGTAGGCGATGAACACCCCGGCCATGAGCGTTTTTACCTTGCCGGTTCCGGTGCCGTCGGAAAAAAGGTGCCATTCGGGCGGCCATGTGGTGAAGGCAAAGGCGCAGGCAAACGCCCCCAGCGCTGCGAGGATCGTCACCACTCCCATCCACGGTGCCGGGCGGGATCCGCCTGAGGCCAGCAGCACCAGACCGAGCACGAAGTAAATCATGGAAAAAATCCCACCGTGCCAGAACTGCCAGCCGGAGGCGGGAAGCAGGGTGTGCGTCCACGGAAGCGCGCCAACTCCGGCACCGAGCAGCACCAGGACCATCTCCGGCATCTTCGATCGCATGCTTCCCGGTTCTCCGCGCCGCGGCCGGGGAAAGAGGACGGCGACGCCAATCGCTGTCAGGATGGTCAGCAGAATCGCCGCCCACTCCAGATTGGTCATGGTTCCTGTCAGGCGGCAAATACCCCAGGCGAGCGAAATACCGAAGGCAGCCAGCCCCGCGCCACCCAGCACAAGGTCCGGCTCCACCGCCTCGCGGCTTATCGCCCCAAGACTCATCACTGCAAGCAGGCCGCAGACAATCACAACCGTCACCCTCTGCCACGGCCACTGCTCGAAGCCCCCTTCGCCAAAGGCGGCGTTCTTCCAAAGCGACGGACCCACCATCGTCGCGTCAACCGTGGGAACAACACAGGCCAGCAGCACCAGGGCCCCTGCACCGGCGATGAGACTGAATCCTGAAGCCAGCGACGGACGCCGCCCCGCCACCAGCAGCAATCCTCCAAACACCAGAAAGGCATGCCCTGCGATGATCTGCCAGTTCCAATAAAACTGACCCGCAACGGAGTCCGAGTCCCGCCTAGTGGTCAGCGTCATGGGCTTCCCGCTCCGTTCAATTTTCAATTCCACCGGTGCGCCAACCGGAAGGTTTTTCCACATCTGGAAAAGCGTATCGCCCCCGGTGAGCTTCGTTCCGTTCAGTTCCTTGACATGGTCTTCCTGCAGGATGCCCGCCTTCGCCGCCGGGGAATCCGGCACCACGGACATGGCTCCCACCCCGGTCGTTTCAGACGACCACCAGGGCATCCCCCAAAATCCCGAGGTCATCCTCTGGCAGGGAAAAGCGCAGACAATCCCTCCCGCAAGGCAGACGGCCAATGGCCAAACCAGACCTCCGGTCGGCTTTTCAGATGTTGCCGTGTCCACAGAATCTACCGGGGCAAGTTCAAAAGCCTCTCTGATTTTCTCGCGGAACAGCAATCGCACAGCCCACACGCAGACGGGCATTCCGAGCCACAGGGCTGCGAAGATGGGCCATTGAGGCACGTGTTCGCTGATGAAATTGTAAGCCAGCGCCGCCGGGAGGAAAAGACCGGCCAGCACCAGGCTGATCAACACAAAGATCCGGGCACGGAGTCGCCGCATCAGCAGCCCGGCTCCGCCGATGATGATCCCATAAAAAGCAATGATCACCGCTGAAACTTTGATGATTATGCCTTGCTGATGCCCGGTAACGATCATCTGCCCGCCTTTAATCGGAACAATAGTGGGCGTGTTATCCCCGAATGCCGAACCGGATTCAGGATGCAAGGCGCCCTGCCCCCAGAACCAGATCCCAATGCCCACGGCGGTGAGCAGTGCAATGCTCGCCACTAGCACCAGCAAGTCCGCCGGTGTGCGCACAACCTTGGCGGGAATTGCCGCTGCCTCCTTTTGAAATCCTGCGACCTGCTCGTCCTTTCCGGCGGACTTTCCCTCAAAAAAGCGCAGCACGCAAAGCAGCGAGCTCAATGCAGTCAACGCGATGGAAATGTAGAGCCCCATCTTGGGGTAAGAGCGGATTTCTCTCACAACCCTTCCGACTTCCTCTGTTTCATATTCACCGAGCGACAAAAGGAACCGAACCTGAATCACCAGCGCAGCGAGGATGCAAAGCGTCCCCACGCCCCTAATCATTCTCCTGGTGGAGCCGGGCAGGCTGGGAACCACTGCGAAGAGCGAAGCGCCAATGGCCACCAAGAGCAGCAGCAGGCTCTCGTTGGCCTCCAGAAATTGAATTTTGGTGGGTGTGAACGCATGTTTGGCACCGGGACCATCGACAAAATACCACGGCAGAGCGTAAGCACCGATGGCAGCAAAGATGACGGCTAGTGCGGCTTTTCCGGTCAGGGATTCCGCATTGATGGTTGGGTGAAACCATGGGGTCTGCCAATCCGAAGGACCGGCAATCCTGCGCCAAAGGCTGCGGACCATCGGATAGAAAACCCCCAGCCAAAAAAGCCAGGCCACGGCCTTTTCCAAAATCAGTTCGGCATAAGGTTCATATCCAAAGCCGGAACCCCATCCCTGATCCCATGCATGGGTGACAATTTGCAGGACCAAGAACAATGGGTAGCTAAGCGCGGTGGCGGTGGCGAGACGCAGGCCGGTGAGTTTGCCCCCGGAGTGTCTGATCCGTGCAATAGCCATTGGGCCGAGTATCATTGAGGCAAAGATCCCGCTGATTGGAAAGAATGCCCAGAAGGCCATGGGAAGATTTAGGATTCCATCGGGCTTTCCAGGCGGCGCATCTTCAGTGGCCACGAAAATGAGAGCGCCCACGAGCAACCCCACGCCCACCCAAATCGCGCTAACGAGCGCAAGCCGGCTGAGGCGGGGGTTTGCCGAATCGCCTTCGGACCTGACTCCATTGGCAGGCAAAGGGTTTTTGCCAATCTTATTCGAAATCGAACGCCAGACGGCGAACGCGGCAACGAAACAAATCACGAGGGCGACGACCGTATCAAGAATCATGAACGACATACCTGGATAGGCTGCCTCGGGTGGCGCGATAATGACCTCAGGATTTCCCGGCTGATTGATATAGGCAGTGTGGACCTTGGTCCAGACCGCAATCTGCACCAGATGTGTGAACCAGAAAGCAAAAGCACCAAGCACCAGCAGTGGGAAAAACAGCACGTCGGCTATGCCAAGCGGCAGACCAATTAACCGCCCCTCGGAACGCCGAATCCTTCCAATCGCCACTGCACCGAGGACCGGGGTTCCAATGAAAGCACCGGATCCGATCACCAAGAGGGCTCCCATAAAAATGTTGAATCCGGTTGGCGGACTTTCATGGATGAGGTCCGTCGGCAGCGTCGTCCCGTTCCAGACGTGACTGAGGGCAACGAAGTATGCGCCCGAAAGAATCGCCAGCAATCCGAACACCGCCCACACTGCTCCAACAATCGCATGGCCGCTGAAGCGGGGCTGCATGGAGCGCGGATCGAGCGGCGGCTGGGATTCTGAAAGCGGGGACGGGGCAATGGCTGGGACCGGTGCGAACTGCGGTTTTCCGGTCACATTTTCCACATCTGTCTTCACATCTCCGACACGCTGGTAGCGGCGTTCCACGTCCCTTTCCAGCGCGTGCAGGACAATCTCATCTAGTCTCACATCCACCTGCACTTTTTGCGACGGTGGAGCGAATCGACCCATGGGCAATTCCCCGGTGAGCATTTCGTAAAAGACCACGCCGAGGGAGTAAATGTCCGCGCGATGGTCGACGGTTTCCGGTTTGTCCACCTGCTCCGGGGCCATGTAGCGAGGCGTGCCGAGGGCCATGCCGCTGAGCGTGAGGTTCTGGTCGGCATCGTCACGGCGGAGGAGTTTGGCGAGGCCGAAGTCAGCGATCTTCACACGGCCCTTGAGGTCCACGAGGATGTTTTCCGGCTTGATGTCGCGGTGCACCACACCTTCATCGTGGGCGTATTGCAGGGCGTCGCAAATTTTCGGCACGACCGCCAGGGCCTCCGCGGCGGTCATCTTTTTCGTGCGGAGCATTTCCCGGAGGTTGGCGCCGTCCACGTATTCCATCGCAAAATAATACAGCCCTCCAGCCTCTCCGAAGTCATGAATGGCCACGATGTTCGGATGGCTGAGTTTGGCCAGTGAGCGGGCCTCGCGGCGGAAACGCTCAATGAAATCTGGCGAGAGCGCATCCGAGGGGGGAAGAATTTTCAGGGCGACGATGCGGTCGAGCTGTTTCTGCCTCGCCTTGTAAACGACGCCCATGCCGCCGCGACCCAGGAGTTCCAGAATCTCGTATTGCGGCAACCGGCGGGCGACTTCCTCCGCATTGGCGATGTCTGGAAGGCCTTCCGGACCTCCCGTGACCATCGTCGGATCAGAATGAAACGCGGCGGCAGCAAGGCAGCGCGGACAGAGCCCTTCGGGGGCATCCTCGTCGAGTGGGGTGTGGCATTGTGGGCAGGTCTTCATGGTATGGGAATGGGTTCAATCCATTCAGAAGAATTTCCCGCCGGGGGTTACAGAAAATCTTCCAAGGCTCGCACATTTGCCTGCAAAGTCCAGTCAGGCCTTATTCCCCCTGCGTAAACCTCGCTCCGATGAGGACGAGTTCGGCGAGACGGTCGGGATTCTTTTCATGCGCGCCCCAGCAGATGCTCGGTAGGACGAGGAGGGCGAAATTTGAAAAACGGGGGCAGGTCAAGAGAATCAAGGCTGTTTCATGGCAGGAGCCAGCTTTTGGAAATTCTCCAACCATTGCGCCATGATGGCGGCCTTCATGTCCTTCTCCTTCGCATGCTCGTATTGCTCACGCGTGCGCCCCCAGTAGAAGCTGACGTAACCTTCCGCAAGATCCCGGGAGCGTTTTAGAAAATCGTCCATGTCGTCGAATCCACAGGAGAGCGGAAAGGTTTCCTCAATGACCAGCGGCTTGCCGATGTCATAGACATCCATGGCAGCCAGCGCCTTGTCCACCTCGCCCTTGTTGGGGTAGAGGTGGATGCTCACGAAGTCCAACATGCCCTGCACCTCCGGCTCATAGAAGATCGGCTTCGCATTCGGCCAGACCATTGACCACGGAATCACGCCGACGGTGATTAAATGATGCGGATCCTCCTTCCGGATCGCCGTTGTCATCTGGTCCACCCAGGCCCTGGCGATCTCGATCTGCGTGCGCTGGCCGGGATCCAATGTCAGGCGCTGCACGAAACTGTAGCCGCCCAGCTCACCTGTCACCCAGCCCTGATCCTTTTTCCCATCGATGACGGGCTCATTCATGAGGTCGTAGCAAAAGATGGTCTTCGACTCCCGGCAGGTCCTGGCAATCGCAGACCAGAAACGCGCCTGAACCTGCCAGCGTTCGGTCTCGTTCAAGGCGTCATACCAGACAGGCGTCTCCGCCTTGTGATAGCAGCCGAGGCCGGTGACATCCAGATACACTCCGGTGTGTTCCGCCAGCTCCAGCAGTTTTTGCAGCCGATCCAGGGAACGGGGATTCGGTGCCTCCGCCGTATTCATAAATTTTCCCAACTGCAGATGAATGCGGACGACGTTGGCGCCAAGATCCTTCATTTCCTGAAAGTCACTGCGCACCGTGTCCCACTCCTTGTCCCAATAGTCCTCCAACAATCGCCCGTTCTCCCCCTCGCTGTCGTGATCATAGTTCACTCCCCAGACGCGGAAGGGTTTGACCGATGGCATGAGTGCAAAGGATTTCCCATCCGGGCTGAGGCGAATGTCCTCCATGGATTTGCGAATGACAAATTTCACCGGAACCGGCCGGGCCATCTCCCGCTGAAGTTCGATGACATTATTTTCGATCGCCGACATGTTTGCAGACAATTGGGCTTGGCCTGGATGGGCTGTCAGATAACGACCGAGGCCGCGATTCGCCCAATCGATTTCGTCGCGGACCATCGTTAGCGTCGAGAGCAGCTGTCCCTGTCCATGCCAGGGGCCCCCGGGCTCCCAGGGGTCGGCCGTCGCGCTGGCAATGTTGATTCCGGAGGCGAAATCTTTTTCCGTCCATGCCCCCAGCTTGCGTTCACCTGCGAACATATCGTATTTCCCAGCGGGCAAATGTTGAACGGTCATCCCGTAACGATTCAACTCATCCGTGATCGGAATGAACCATCCGTGCAGCATCCACAGCGGCTGCAGATTAAATGGCAAACGCTGATCAAGGCGGGTCAAAACGAGGCCTTCCTCTGTGACTGCGACATCACTCACCAGACAATCATCCTGGCGCGTCACCGTGCCATTGGCAGCATCGACCTCCGCCCAGGAAACTTCCGCGGGTGCACCCAGACCCTTGAGCATGGCCCAGGCCATCGCCATCTGGCCAAGGTCATTGAGATGCACCCCGTCGGCCACGTGCATGCTGGTGTGCTTGCTGTGATCCGCCTCTTTCGCATTCAGGTCTGCAATCCTGCGCTGCACCGAACGCATGGCCCGCATCACGTCGATGGTCCCAGCCTGTTTCGATTTTGCCAATGCCAGTCCGTCATCGCACATCTGCTGGAGAAACCCCTTTTCCGCCGTCTCCGCCGTCTCCGCCGTCTCCGCCGTCTCCGCCGTCTCCGCCGTCTCCGCCGTCTCCGCCGTCTCCGCAGTGATGGCGGGGGAACAGATGAACACCCGGATGTTCTTGGCATGGCACCGCTCGATGATTTCGGAAATTCCATCCAGATACGCCTGGCGATGTTCCGCATCAGCCTTCATGCCCCAGCCGATATCATTCACGCCATAGGCCACCGTGAGCACCGTGGCTCCCTTGGCGATCACGGCTTCTTCCAATCGCTCCAGACTCAGCTGGGCCGTTTCGCCGCCCTTGCCGGCGTTGATGAAGCGGATCTTGCGTTCCGGAAATCGCATCAGGGTGTAGTCCTCGATGATTTTGGAATAGTTCCGTGCCGCCGTAATGCTGTCGCCCAGGAACGCCACGGTGTCGCCGTCGCGGAGGGCGAAATCCTCCGCAGGCAGCGGGGCCAGCGTAAGTCCGGCGGAAAGCAATAGGTAACGGAGCATGGGATGCGATTAATGTGCAGGCTGCAGCCGGGGATCGTCAAGGTCCAGGCGATACATCAACTGGTTGTAATCGTAACGCTGGGTGCCGATGGGATTTCCGGAAAATTCCATTGTGTAAGTTCCCTCGAAGTAAATAATGCGACCATCCTCCCTGTCGAAGAATCCGTGATGCACCGGATTGTAGTAGGAGTATCGCGGATGGCTGGCGACCTTCACCGACTTGCTCCACGGGCCCTCCACGGCATCGCTCTCCGCATACCAGACTTCGCCCAGCGACGAAGGTGCATCCTTCTCCGCGATCTGCACACCAATGAGCACGAAGCGCTTCCGCCAGGCATTCCACTGGATGCTGGCTCCATGCAGCGTGATCGGTGATCCGGTGGCGGCTTCGGTGAAATGATACCGCGCCTGATCCTGTTTCATCTTGCCGGAGGCGATCGCTTTTTTCTCGTCCTCAGCGGTCGTGGGTTGAAGCTCCTTCTGCCATTTCCACTGGCCGCATGCCTCGTTGAAATGTCTCATCTCATAGGCGCCGGGATCAAGGATGCTGGCCGCATCAGCTTTCACCCGCGTGTAGGCATAGGGGGTGCAGAAATAGAAATGCTCGCCCTCGGCGGATTTCACTTTCACCGCATGGCCGCCGGGCGTTCGCCATTTTTCGTCCTTCGAGAGCGGTGCAGCCGGGCGAAAAATCCCCCTCGCCTCATCAAACTCCGCGATCCCCTTCTCATCCGGTGGCACCAAGCCCTTCTGGCGCGAGTAGCCGGAGAACATGCGTTCGCCGCCCTGCCCATCCTTCACAGACATGAGTCCAAACATCCAGACCGCGCCCGGCTCGGTCTCGGGCATCATGCGGCGCAGCGTCTCGGGATTTCGTTCATCCGTAAAGTAAGCGAAGGCCAGTCCCATTTCCGGATGAGAATCCCCCGCCGTGGTGGCACAGGTGGTGTGATAATTTCCCAACTGATATCGCGCGACATTTGTATCACCCCACAGCCAGAAAAATCCCCCCTTCCACGGAACTGCCTGCACCGAATCCTGCCCCATCACGCCCGGCTCGGCGATGCCAGGGAGAGGATGGGGCAAGCCCAATATTTCCGAATCACGATAAATCCCCTGACCTGTCAAGCGGCCCAAACGCACAGAGATATTCGTGCTCTTCACCTTCACCTCCGCACTGGTTCCAGGTTTCGTTACCGCTCGAAAGCAGGCAAAGCCAAATCCATCTTTCTCACGTTCGACACCCGGCCCGCTGACGTGCCAGAAAACCTCACGATTCATCAGGCCCGGTTCCTGGAAGGCAATCCATCCGGCGTTGTCAGTGACGTAACGAAGATCATTCACCGTGCGCAACTCAACCAGCGGCACGCCGCGGCCCGTGGCCTCATCCACCACATGGATGCCAAAATAGGAATCGCGGACGGCGGGCGTTTCGCCCGCGTTCGTAAAATTGATGGTTACAACCAGACAGATAACCGTTCGCAGGGAAACCCGTGCGGCAGCGTGCCAGGCTATTTTTATATAGGCAGTGTGATGCATCATGAGCCCAGACCGGTAAGGAATTTATAGAGTGGCCCAAGGCTACCGGATTGAGCAAGCCGGGTCAATGCGCGGATGCTTCTTATTCAAGGACTGCGTGCCCACGGAAAATTCTCATTTGCGCTGGGTTGAAAAACCTCCTCCCATAGGCGGAAAAGCCCTCCAACCGTTCAAATTCCGTTGGCCAGCAGCGCAGCCAGCAACTCGTCCAGTGAAATGCTCACAATCGCCGAGGCTTTGTCACTCATCGCATAAGGCAGGATCAACTCGCGGCCGTGCAACATGGAACCACAGCTATACACGACATTGGGCACGTAGCCTTCGCGCTCATTGCCTTCAGGGGCAAGGAGCGGCTCCCGCAAACGACCGATGACCCGGGTGGGGTCATGCAAATCAAGAAGGACGGCTCCGATGCAGTATTTCCTCATGGGTCCCACTCCATGAGTGATGACAATCCAGCCAGCCTCCGTTTCAATGGGCGATCCGCAGTTTCCAATTTTTACGGATTCCCACAATTGGGACGGGCGAAGGATCATTTGGGGGGCGCTCCAGAAATGATGACTGTCAGAGAACATGATGAACAGGTTCTCATCGTCCTGCCGTGACAGCATGGCATATCGCCCGCCAATCCGCCGCGGAAACAGCGCCATCCCCTTGTTCTGCACGGCACTGCCATTGAGCGTCAGAATGCGGAAGTGCAGAAAATCCTGAGTTTCGATAAATTGCGGCAGAATGGTGCGACCATTGTAAGCGGTGTAGGTGGCGCAATACATGACGGATCCGTCGTCATCCGTAAACCGCACAAAACGCGCGTCCTCAATCCCATTGGTCTCATTTGACGACACCGGGAAAATGATGCGTTCACTCAACGCCAGCTTGGAGGAAAAATTAAGCTCATAATTCGAGTCCGCAAGCCAGCGAAAACATTCCAATGCCCGGCGCAGATCCCGCCCCACGGGCTTTTGCTCGCGGCGCACCCGGCGCAGACTTTCGTCCAACTCATGAAGGGTGAAAATTTCCGCCAGCGGCGTCATTACCGCACTGGCATGGCCATCTTCGAAGCCCATTTGCTGCAACTTGGCAACGAATCGTTTTTTTCGGTAAGTAGGGTTGGGCACAATGTCCGGGACGGTCACAAAACGTGAAACCGGATCCACATCAATCGTCCCCTCAGGCGCGATGATTCCTGTGCGAAACTCAATTGACGAGATGTGCCCCTCCCCCGTGGCGCGGAGACTCATAATAAAGCGCACTCCTCCCTCCGGCACACCACTTTGGTCCGGATGTGGCACCATGGAGGGATTGAAAAGAGCTGCGGATTCCAGCGCATACTCACCCGAAAACAATGCGCCAATCAGCAATTGCCGAACGCGGGAAAGTGGCTGTTTCTGGGATATGTGGGAGCGCACTTTCTCATAATGTGAGAGCAGGACTGATTCGATATCGAAGTGCCTCGATTCGAACTCCAGCAAAACCGCCTGTATATGGGCTTCCGCTTCAGCCTCACTCAAGGCATGCGCGCGTTCGAGAATACTGCTAACAATCTGGGGTTTTCCGGGGATGAAAGGACGAATGATCACCCTCGAGCTTTCCGGATGGAACGCCACCGCATGACGACGCAGACGGACCGACCTCACGGTGACCGTCCCCCTGACTGGTGCTGACGCTTTTGCGTCTTCAGTTACCTGGATCGGAATTGCGGTGACGGCAGATGAATCCTCACCGTCCCCTTGTGAATCATTGACTTTAGGGTTCATAGGGAGGCAAGCATGGTGTCCGCCACCAGATGTTCGGAATAATTCATTTCGGCCAGCGACAGATGAAACGCCAGCGACGACTCCGCACCCTGGTTCTCATTCACGCGATCATGATGCAGTCCGTCTCCACAACCTCCCGTGCTGGAATCATAGAGCGGCAGGCCCAGATCGTTGCGTCCCAGGAACCACTCGAAAGCACGTTTGGCTTCACGGGACCAGGAGGGATCCTGAGTTACTCTGAAGGCTTCCAGACACGCGGAAACCATGGCCTGCGCTTCCACAGGCTGCTGATCGAAGTCGGCCCGGCAACCATCACGCTGGTAAAAACCATTGCTGCCGATGGGCCTGAAATGCCCGGCCTGGGTTTTCTGAATGGAAGCCAGCCAGCGCAGCGATTTGAGACCGATTTCCAGAGCCTCACCTTGCCCCATCCGATGACCGCTGATGATGAGCGCCTGACAAAGGCGGGCATTGTCGTAGGTGGCCCCCGACTCAAACCATGGCCAGGCTTCAGTCGAGCATTCGTGCCACAGTTTTATCAATTTCTCCGTGAGGGCAGCTCGCATTGAAATCACCTGCTGTTCCCCCGGATAAGATTGCAGATACTCGTGAATGCCAAGGAGGGTGAAAGCCCAGGCCCGCGGCGAAGTGAAGATGGCCACCACTGCCATGCCCCGTTCAAAGAGTTGGGCGGAGAGCCTGCGGTGCCCCTCATTGCGGGAGCGCCCCGCACCGGTTCCCACGGCCCAGAGCGCACGCGCGTGGCTGTCCTCACTGCCAGCCTCCTCCAGCCAGCGTCGTTCGTGGCTCATGAAATTTCGAAAGCGACCGCTGTTGTAATCCAAAGCCGCCGCCAGGAAAGCCAGGTAACTCGTGGCCAGGACGCTCAGGTTTTCTGCCGGGCTTTGTCCCCCCACTTCATCGAGAAGGTTACAGAGGATGTAGGCGCGGGCATTGTCGTCCGTGCAGTATCCTTCGTGAAAATTAGGAACATTGAAAATGGCGTGCTGGAAAATTCCGGTGCCATCGCTCATGCGGATAATGTGATCGAGACGCAGGGGAGGCAGTTCATACGGACGGCTGGCAAGTGTCCATTCCGCGAAGGCCGCACGCGGTGTCGCCTGGCGATCAGCCCGTGCGTGTTGGAAAGATTCCACGTAAAGTTTAGCCACCGCGGGCCAGATCGTTTCGCGACCCATGGCGTAGGCATCGCGGCGCATTTTTTCCAGGCGATCCGGATTCTCCAGCAGACCGCATACACCCTCCGCAATGGCTGTGGGATTTCGGAATGGGACCAACACCCCGCGTTCCTCAGCCAGCAACTCCGTGGCATGCCAGTAGGGCGTGGAGACCACCGCCTTTCCAGCCCCAAAGACATATGCCAGGGTTCCGGAAGTGATCTGTGCCTCGTTGAGGTAGGGAGTAAGATAGATATCCGTGGCACCGATGAATTCCTTGAGGTCATCCAGTGAGACAAACCTATTGTAAAAGATGACGTGCTCCTTCACCCCCCGTTCCTCCGCCAACCGTTCCAATCCGAGACGATAACGTTCCCCTTCCCGGGCTACAAGGTGCGGATGGGTCGCACCCAGCACGAGGTAAACCACGTTAGGATGCTTCCGCACGATCTCCGGCAGTGCCTCGATGACATGCTCAATTCCCTTGCCCGGGCCCAGCAGGCCGAAGGTCAGCAGGACCAGCCGACCTTCCACACCGAACTGTGCCTTGTAGCAACTGGAATCCATGAAGGGGATGTCCGGGATGCCGTGGGGAATCACGTCCACCTTTGCTTCCGACACTCCATAGGTATCCCGTAAAATTTCCCGGCCCTTCCGGGCCATCACCACCAACCGGTCGCTGCGTCTGGCGAGTTCATCCATCACCCGGCGCTGGGAGGCATTCGGTTCGCTGAGAATGGTGTGCAGGGTTGTCACCACGGGCATGCGCAGTTCCTTGAGCAGAGCCAGCAGATGGCTGCCGGCCGGTCCCCCGTAAATTCCAAATTCGTGCTGCACGCAGAGCACGTCCGCATTGTTGAAGTTCAGAAAATCGGCCGCACGCCGGTAGGAGTCCAAATCCTTTTCCAAAAGTTCAAACCTCACCCGCTGCGGATAATCGTAACCCTCGATGCGGTCATTGACGGCACCGACAAAACATTCCGTCCCTGGTGCCGCCCCGGCCACAGCCTCGGAGAGATCATGCGTGAATGTGGCGATCCCGCAGAGCCGGGGCAGGTAGTCTCCCAGAAAGGCGATGCGCTTCGGCGGACTGGAAGCGCTCAGGAAATAATCCCTCTCATATTCTGGAACATGCCTTACCTTCCAGCCGTTCCCTTATTAAGCAAGGAGGCTTATGGAGAAAACCTGCCGGAGCGGCAAGGCATACGGAAACCTCCGCGCTTCGGCCTGCGACAGGGGGCCTCAGCCGCGAATCATCGCCAGCAAGCCCTGCTCCAGACTTCCGGCCGGCTTGAAACCCGTGCTCTTCAGTAGGTCCACGGCGGCACGGCTGTGTTTAACATCACCGGCGCGCACGGGGCCATGCTCGATCTTTGTGGCGGAGCCGGCCTCCCTGACGATGAATTCGGCAAGTTGATTCAGCGTCACCGCCCCACCGTAACCCGCGTTGAAGACACCGGTGATCTCCGGCGTGAGCGTGACGTGCAGGATGGCGGCGACGATGTCCTTTACATAGATGAAATCGCGCGTCTGCTCGCCGTCGCCGTGAATGACGATCGGTTCGCCGCGCAGGGCCTTGGCAATGAAGATGGCCACGGCGGCGGCATAGGGGCCCTTGGGATCCTGGCGTGGACCGAAGACGTTAAAGAAGCGGAGGCACGCGGTGCGGACGCGCCCCTCGTCATGGAAAAACCGGCAGTAGTGCTCGCCCAGCAGCTTGGTGAAGGCATACGGGCTTTTGGGTTCGGGAACCATCGTTTCGATCTTCGGCACCGTTGGGTTGTCGCCGTAGACGGCGGCACTGCTGGCGAAAAAAACTTTTTTGACGCCCGCAGCCGTGGCGGCCTCCAGCACATTAAGCAGTCCGAAACCGTTGAGTTCCTCGCACTCCCGCGGACGGGCCACGCTCTCCGGCACACTGACCATGGCGGCCAGATGAAAGACATAATCCACGCCGTTCATGACGGTGGCCAGCAACTCGCGATCCAGCACCGACCCCTCATAAAACTCCACTTCAAAACCATCAAGGTTGGAATGGAATCCGGTGCGCAGGTTGTCGAGCACGCGGACGGTGCCTTTGCCTTGCAGGGCTTCGACGAGGTGACTGCCGATGAATCCGGCGCCGCCGGTGATGAGGTAGGTCATGGTGGGGATGGGGGGGAATGAAGCATCCGTAAGTGGCTGAGACTGCGCTCGATTTCAAGCGGCAGATTCAACGCTCCTCCCGAAAATATCTCCTTACCTTCCCAAGCCCTTTTTTTCTGCATTGCGTCCACCGTCGGCACGAGCACGCTCAGCAGCCTCCTTTTGATTCCGTTCGGCTTCTGCGCGGCGGGCCTCGTCCTGCTGTCTGCGAGCCTCGACCATAGACTGTTGGTGGGCAGCTTCTTGTTTTTCACGCATGGCGGCAGCGCGCTGAGCTTCCTCCTGCTGTCTGCGAGCCTGGGCCATCTCCTGCTGCCGGGCGATTTCCGCCTGGCGGGCGGCTTCTTGTTTTTCACGCATGGCTTCGGCTCGTTGCGCGGCCTCCTGTTCCCTGCGAGCCTGCGCCATCCCCTGCTGGCGGGCGATTTCCGCCTGGCGGGCGGCTTCCTGTTTTTCACGCATGGCCTCGGCACGTTGCGCGGCCTCCTGCTCCTTGCGAGCCTGGGCCATCTCCTGCTGGCGGGCGATTTCCGCCTGACGGGCGGCATCCTGTTTTTCGCGCATGGCTTCGGCACGTTGCGCGGCTTCCTGCTCCTTGCGAGCCTGCGCCAGCGCTTGCTGTTGGGCGAGTTCGGCTTGATGCGCGGCGTCTTGTTTTTCGCGCATGTTTTCCGTGCGTTGGGCTTCCTGCTGCAGTTTCTTGGCTTGGGCTAATTCCTGCTGTTGGGCGAGTTCGGCCTGATGCTTGGCATCCTGTTTCTCGCGCATGGCTTCGGCGCGCTGGGCAGCCTCCTGCACCTTGCGAGCTTCAAGATCCTTCTGCTTCGCCACTTCCAAGTGCCGGGCATTTTCTTCCTTCTGCTCCTGCGAAAGCTCCATTTTGCGTTTCCGATCCTCCTCGAGGCGTTGCAGTTCCGCCTGCTGAATTTTTTCCAACGCCAGGGCCTCGGCTTCGCGATGTTTTTGCTGCATCGCCAGTTCACGCTCGCGAATGGTTTCTTTCTCACCGTCCTGAGTCTGCGGTTTGGATTCGACCGTCTCACGCTTTATTTCCCTGAGTCGGGCCGCTTCCTCGAGCTTTTGGTTCTCGGCAATTTGTTGCTCATGGAGATGCTGATCGCGCTTTGCGGCCTCGGCCATCTCCTTGGCTTTGGCCAGGTCCTGATTGGATTTTTCGGCATCGGGAATGATGGAAGGAGTCGGAACTTTAGGCTGCCCGGCAACCGCGGCGGGTTGGGAACGCTCTGCGGGTGGGCCGGAGGTTTTCCCTTCGCGCTCACGCATCTTGCGCGGGTGATCCTGGGCAGGCTGGGAGGGTTGCGCCGGGGGAGTGCCTGCGTCCGGGGTGCTTGCTTTTGGTGCTCCTGCGAGATCCTGCGATGTCGCAGGGACAGATGCCGAGGCCTCAAAAACTCTGGAGCGCGGACCACGGTTTGCAGCCGGCGGCAGGGTTTGTTCCAACGCGGCGCTGGCTTCCAAAGCGAGCAGGCGCTTGATGGCCTGGGGATTCTTGATTTCAACAGCAGGAGTCACATCCAGGGCGGGCGGCAACTCCTTGGCGACAACCTTTGGCTTGGCTTGGCGGTTCTCGCCAGTCTGGCGCAGGGACCACTGGCGCATGGGAATGCCCTCGCCTTCGGTTTGCACGCGGGGTTTGGTCGAGGCGACCGCATCGCCATGGAAATTGATGCGCCGCTCGCGCCATTCACCCCGGAAATGCTCCTTGAGTTTTTCCACCGGAGGACCGTCACAACGAACGATGGGGGTGGAGCCGGGTTTCTTCACTTCGGTGAGCGCTGTGACATTGCGTGAGTGCAGGAAACGCTCCTCGCATTCTCTTCTGGGCAGGATGACTTCACGGCAGTGGGGATGGAAAATTTCCCGCGTATTGACGAAACAATAGTTCACGGGGGAAATATGGCACGTGGCATCGACCCAGCCATGTATGCCTAGATTCCGATGCCAGCGGGCCGCAGGTGGCAGCGGGGCCCAGCCGATGCAGTCGTCTCCGGTTCTCCATGAGACCCACGCGGGTGCCCAGTCATGACCGGGAACCCAGACCCAGCCGATGTTCCGCAGGCGCGTCCAGCGACCGTAATGGTAGCAGATGCTGCCGAACGATTCCCGCGAATCCCAGGCCCAGCCATAATCCGTGTAGGACCAGCTGCCATCGGTGTAGGGCGCCCAGTCGTCGCGGGTGCTGATGGTGGGCTGCCAGACGTATCCGTAATCCGAGGAATCCATCCACTGGCCATCATCGGCGAGGTCATTGTAGAATGGCTCATAGGTGACTGTTTCAGGCACCGGAGTGATCATGGGAGTCGGCTCCGGCTCTGAGGTGGTGGAGGCAATTTTCGGAGTCGCCTCCTTGGCCTCGCTGGCAGCCTCGCCGGCCAGTTTGGAAATGGACTGGCGGAGTTCGGCCTCCGCGCGCAGGTCCTCGGATTCGTCGCGCAGCTGCTGCGCCTCCGCCTTGTCCAGTGCTGCCTGGCGGCGTTCTTCCTCAATCGCAGCGCGTTCCTGGCGCAGGGCTTCCTCCCTGGCCGCTTGTTCAGCTCTGGCCTTTTGCGATTCGGCTTCAGCAGCGTCCGTCGTGGCGGGGGCGGACGCCTTTTTCTCGCAGCTGGTGAGGATGGATGCGGCCAGCGAGATAACGATGATGGGTGAATAGAAAATAGGCTTCATGATTTCTTTGGACTGGAAATGTTAGAATTTCATTCAATGCGGACTGGAAATAAGTGAAATCTGCGGGGACGTTGAGACATCGAACCGACCCAACCTCCTCACTAACGTCGAAATTCGTTAAACTTCCAGCCTCATTCCTGCCATGGTTTGCCTGTATGGCCTGGACCACGCCTGTCCTCGCCGACCCAGACTCCCTTGAGCAATTGCGAAGGAATCCTGATGGAGCCCAGGAGCAGGTCGAAGACCTGAGCCCCCTGGTGGAAAGCCTCCAGCGCGAGATGAAGGCCCAGGAAATGGACTTCAATGAAATGCGTGCGCGGACGCTGCAATTACAGGCGCAGCAGCGTCAAAAGGCCACCGCGTCGGATGCCACACTGGAGGAACTCATAGCCCGGCTGGCCACCTCCGAAGAAAAGGTGCGCAAACTGGAACAACAGCTGGCAACCACCAAATCTCCCGCGCCCACTCCGGACTCAAAACCGACCAGCCAGGCACCGTCGATTCCGCCGGTTTATTTTGGACTGTCGGACAATGAGCTCGTCCGTGAATACCAACGCGTGCTCGGGATGCTCAAGTCCGCCCTAGCGACGAATTCCAAATTGATCTTCCGACTGACGGGGCCTTCCAATCTGGAAGGGGACGAAAATGTGAAGCTGCGTCAAAGCGCCATTCGCGCTGAATCCCTGGCCAAGTATCTCACCACCCACGGGATCCCCAGACAATGCCTGGAGGTGGTGGCGGCGGGGGCCCGGCATCCGTTGCACAAGCCCGATTCCAAGGAGGGACGGAAAACGAACCGCCGCGTGGAGGTGGAAATCCTTCGGTGAGCCAGCGGCCGGATTTTGGTTGAAGCCGCCTACTTGCTGGCGGCCACTTTGCCCTTGGCAGCCGCGAGGGCGGCGCGGGACTTCAGGCGGTTCGCCGTATTGCGGTGAATCACGCCGGCCTTGGCGGCCTTGTCAGCGGTGGAAGCAAAGGCCTTGAGCTTGAGGGCCACCGACTTGACGTCACCCGTCTGCGTCGCGGCGATCACATCCTTGCGGGAGTTCTTGACGCGAGTCTTAATGGACTTGTTGCGGGCTGTGCGCTTGACGGTTTGACGGGCGCGTTTTTCGGCGGACTTAATATTGGCCATGTAGGTTCAGGAGTGGGAAAATTGGATTGCGATGCTAAGTCCCTTCTCCCGGTTGTCAAATGCGATACCGGAAAATTTCTTGCCGCAAATTGAGGCGGCCTGAAGTGGGATGAAACGATCAGTTTCTGGCGACGCGCTTGGTGCGGGCCTTCGACGGAACCTCCGGTCCCAGTCTCGGCTTGCCATTGCGGGCGACCACGCTGGCGGCACTGGCGGGGGCCTTGGGACTGATCGCGGGGGCCATGGGGGGCAGCATGGGGGCGGGGGGCTGCATTTGCTGGGTCTTTTCCTGGACCGCGGCCACCTGCCGTTCCTGACTGTTGAGGCGACCGGGGACGATATTCACTGGAATGCCCAGCGGAACCTGATTGAACAGGTCCACGACGTCGCGGCTTTTCATGCGCACGCAGCCATAGCTGGCGGGCTGCCCAATCGTGCGCTCCTCGGGAGTTCCGTGGATGTAAATGCACCGGCGGTAGGCCTGGGCATTGCTGGCTTCAGTGCCTGCAAGCCAGAGAATGCGGGTGACAATGGGATCGCGGCCGGGGCTGTTGGGCTGGACGATTTCCCGGCTGGGCTGCCGGCCATGGAAAACACGTCCGATCGGCTGGCCCGCACCAATTTTCTGAACCACGCGCAATTTGCCGACGGGGGTGGTGTAGCTGCCGTTGCGGTCACCGACGCCGAATTTGGAGGTCGAGCACTTGTACACCTTGACGGGCTTGCCGTCGGCGATGAGCGCAATCTTCTGGTCCGCCACACTTACGCGGATCTCGTTGGCCGGCCTGCTGGAGGCGCAGCTGCTGAGGCCGCAGGCCGTGATGATGGCCAGCAATGCCCCAAGGCGCCCTTCTTTGCAGAGGGCTTCTCCGAAGCGTGCCAGGAAATTTGGTCGGTAGCAATCTTTCATAGTGTGGAGGCTGTGGATGGACTTTCTGAATCACCGCGCTTGATGACCGCACCCAGCGCAACATACCAGAAGCCTAGCATGAATAACGCCAAATTTGGAACTTGCGCCCAATGATTATTAAATATTACCATAATAGTAAGAATTGTAAAGTAACAAGCCAATAATATTTCTAACCCACCTGCAGCAGATTTCGTTGCCTTGTACCTCGCTTTTCGCTTCCAGTCTTCCTTTTTCTGCTCGATTCCGTATTTTGGGGTTCGCACGAAGGGAGACTGCTGATTAAAAATGGCCTCGAGCACGGCCCGACCGTTGTTTAGGGAAATACCGGCACCCAGCGCCAGGAGGCTGGGGAGGAAAAGCAGGTCCTTCCACCAGGTCTTCGGGTAGAGCGCAGCCTGAGCCGACATGTAAAAAAGGCTGATCGACCCCGTGGTGAGGAAGAAAACCACCAGATCGAGTTGCCAGATTCGGAAGGCCTTGCCGGCTTCGGCGATTTCCGGCCACACGAGGATGCAGGCAGGGAAAATGAGCAGCGAGGCAAAATAAGCCCCCATATGCACCGTGGATTCGATTTTCAATACCAGGGACAGATCGCTCCTCCACACGGTCCCGAGGAGTTTCTTGCAGGTTTGGGCCGAACCCTTGGCCCAGCGGTGCTGCTGGTTTTTAAATCCATCGAGTTCGACGGGCAGTTCCGCCGGTGTCTCCACATCAAGCAAGAAAATAAACCGCCACCCCTTCATCTGGGCGCGATAGCTTAAATCCAGATCCTCGGTCAGGGTATCGTGCTGCCAGCCGCCGGCGTCAATGATCGCCTGCTTGCGCCAGATGCCTGCGGTGCCGTTGAAATTGAAAAATCGCCCGGATCGACTCCGGGCGGTTTGCTCGAGCACAAAGTGCCCGTTGAGGAAAACGGCCTGCAGCCGGGTGAGCAGGGAATAATTCCGGTTGATGTGGCCCCATCGGGATTGGACCAGGGCAATGTCCGGGTCAGTGAAGAAATGGATCATTTCCATGATGATGGATGCCGCGGGGATGAAGTCCGCATCCAGGATGAAAATAAACTCCCCCCTGGCGGTGGTCATGCCATTTTCCAGCGCACCCGCCTTGTAGCCGGTGCGGTCGATCCGGTGGATGTATTCGACATCGAAGCCGCGCGCCCGCAAGCTAGCTTCCTCCTCGCGGCAGATTTCCTGCGTCTCATCCGTCGAGTCATCCAGAATCTGGATCTGCAACAGATGCTGGGGATAATCGAGTTCTGCGACTTTTTGCACGAGTCGGCGCACTACATGCATTTCGTTGTAGATGGGCAGTTGCACAGTGACGACGGGCAGCTGCTCCAGTTTCCCCATGGGTTTGGGTTTGTCCTTCCGGTGCTTCCAGAACAGATAGATCAGCAGGTACCTGTGCAATCCGTAACAGGAAAGAACGAGCACCACGATGATATAGCTGATGATCCACGAGACTGACTGCCAGGACATTTCCATAGGTGGGGAACCGAAAATGAAACGGCAATACTGACGGTCAGCTGACGCTTCGGAGGCGCGTATCATCCCGAAGTTTATGGAGGCGTCAAGATGCAAATACCCTGCGAATCCTCCGACGCACTTATAAATATCCTGCGGAAAGGCTTTTGGAGCGGGCACCCCAATGAAAATCAACGATTGCCCGGAAGACTAATTTTAGTCTGGACAAATTTTGAAAATTTTCCCAGTCTCACCTGACTAACCCAATCGGGCAGGATCGAACCCTTCACTAATTCATTATGAAATCAACCCCTCGCCACTTCACCGCAGGTCTGCTTTTCCTTGCGGGCCTCATGGGAACCGCACCTGCCGTCCCAGTCATCTCCGAATTCATGGCCTTCAACAGCTTCACGCTGGCCGACGAAGACGGCGCCTTTTCCGACTGGATTGAAATTTACAATCCCGACACCACCCCCGTCAGCCTCTCGGGCTGGCGGCTTACGGACACTTCCAGCAATCTTTCCAAATGGGTCTTCCCGGCCGTAACGGTCCAACCAGGCGAATTTCTGGTTGTCTTTGCCTCGGGCAAAAACCGGGCGGTCGCCGGATCCCAGTTGCACACCAATTTCGTGCTCAATGAAGCCGGCGGGTATCTCACGCTGGTGTCACCCGGCGGCACGAAATCCACGGAGTTCAATCCCTTCCCTGCACAACCGCCCGATAATTCCTTCGGCCTTCCTTTCACGGCTACCACCTTCGTGGCGGGTGATGCCACTGGCGATTACCTGATTCCCCCGGATGGATCGCTGGGCAATACCTGGACGGCGGCGGCGTTTACCCCCACCGGCTGGTCCTCCGGTCCCACCGGATTTGGTTTCGGAATGCTGGTTCCGGGCATCACCGTTCAGGAGTGCCGCGGCCCTGCGGGGACGGTGGACACGCTGGCTGAAACGGATCTCCTGCTCTCCGGCGGCGGCGGTGCCACGGAAACGAATTTCCAAATCCGGCCATTTATCAATTTCTTACCCGCCGATCAACAGGGTAGCGACGGACGCTATGGAGTCACCAATGTTGTATTTGCTGTTCCAGGAGAGGATCATGTTGCCCGTGGCACAGGATACGTCGTCATTACCACGCCTGGCACCTACACTTTTGGCAATAACACCGATGACGGAAGCCTGATCCGCATCGACCTGAACGGAGACGGCGATTTCGTGGATCCAGGAGAGGACGTCATGACAGATCCCACACTACATGGACCTCAAGACCACGTTGGCACGGTCACGTTCCCTGCCCCGGGTAATTATCTGTTCCAAACAGAATTCTTTGAGCGCGGCGGTGGTGATGAATTCGAGTTTTATTCCACGACAGTTCCAGCTACCTTCACCGGTTGGGACCCATCCATGCGTCTCGTTGGGGACCTTGCCAATGGCGGACTGGCTGTGCTGACGCTGCCCAGCGGTGTCCCGGGTGCCGGAGCCGGTTCCTATACCGGAACGGATGTGGGGCCGCAGATGCTCAACATTTCCCCCACCCTCTATGCACGGATGCCTTTCAATTTTGCTCCAGGCACTCCTCTGACGACCCTGTCTCTGAAAATGCGTTACAATGACGGCTTCGTCGCTTTCCTCAATGGCACCGAAATCGCCCGGGCCAATGCCACGGGATCTCTAAATTTCCAGTCAGTGGCCGATTCCGAAAGATTGATCTCCACCAGCCTGCTTCAGGTGCCATTCAATGTCAGCGCCCTCCGAGCCAGCATGCTGAATGGAAACAACGTCCTGGCCATCCAGGGGGTCAATAGCTCCAGTTCCAACAGTTCCTTCCTGGTCCAGTCCGAATTCTCCGGAACCGGAATCACGCAGCCGGTGGTGCAGTCCTACTTCGAATTCTCCACGGCGGGAGCGTCCAACACCACCCAAGCCAGCAGCGGGTTCGTTCTTCCCGTGGTGGCCAGCATTGAACGCGGCGTCTTCAGCGCCCCCATCACCACCAACCTTACTTCTGCCACCCCGGGTGCCACGATGTATTACACCACGAACGGAACCGTGCCCACCACCACCAACGGGACCGAAGTGCCCCCCGCCAGCCCGACCGATCCCGGCCTGGCCACCCTGAATATTTCCCAAACTACCGTGGTGCGGGTCATCGCTGTCAAAGCCGGCCTGGTTTCCACCAGACCCGTGACCCATACCTACGTGTTCCCTGCGGACATCATCACCCAACCCGCCACCCTCCCGGGTTGGCCGGCTCCGGGCGTCGGATTAAGTGGCCAGTTGCTGGATTACGCCATGGATCCCATCATCGTCACCAACGCCAACCCCAGCATTGGAGGACAGGCAGAGACCAAGGATTCCCTGGCCTCCATCCCGAGCGTCTGCCTCACCATGCCGGTTCCCTTCCTGACAGATCCCACAACCGGCATCTACACCCACGCCAACCAATCCGGCCCGGATTGGGAACGCGCCGCCAGCATGGAAATGATCAACGACCCCGCCAGCGTAAGCCACAATTTCCACGTGCCCTGCGGTGCCACCATCCGCGGAGGCTACGGGTTGGCAGGAACCAATCCCAAACACGGCTTCCGCATCTATTTCCGTGATAAATATGGAGCCGCCAAACTGACGTATCCGGTCTTCGCTGGCGATGACTCGGCAGCCCCCAACTTCGCGGAACTCGACCTCACCTGCGCCCAGAATTTCTCCTGGTCCTCCGCGAACTCGACCACCAACACCTTCCTGCGTGATCAGGTCTGCAGCGACATGCAGCAGGATATGGGGCAGCCCGCGCAGCGCAACCGCTACGTCCATCTCTATCTCAATGGAGTCTACTGGGGAGTCTATGCCGTTCAGGAACGCCCTGAAACAGCCTTTGCGGCCAGCTACAAGGGTGGCGCAGCCACAGACTATGATGTCATCAAGACCGAAGGCGCCCCCTACACCACCACCGCCGCCGCCGGGAATCTCACCGCCTGGGAATCCCTCCGTGTTCAGGCTCGCACTGCCTACCGTTACAGTAAGGATCTCAAGGCCGACGGCACCGTCCAAAACCCCGCCTACACCACTGCTGAAAAAAATGCCGAGTACTTCAAACTCATCGGTCGGGCCGCCAATGGCCTCACTCCCACCGCCGATCCCGTGCTGCTCGACGAGAAAAACCTCATCGACTACATGATCCTGACCTTCTTCAGTGGCAACGAAGATGGGCCTCTCTCCAGCCTGCAAACGCCAGCCAACAGTGTGCCAAACAGCCATTTCGCTCTGCGCAACCGCACCGGGGGCGCCGGCTTCATCTTCGTCGCGCATGACGGCGAGGATACCTTCGACACCGGGGTGACGGACCGCACCGGCCCTTTTGGCACCTACAACCTTGCTCCCTGGAGCACCGCCTCTGTCTACAATGCGCAATTCCTTCATCAGGATCTCTCCCCCAGCAAGGAATACCAGCTCAAGTTCGCCGACCGCGTCTACAAGCACCTCGTTGACCCAAACGGTGTCCTCTCCGTGGCCGCCAACCAAGCCCGCATCAATCAACTCGCCGCCACTCTCGAACCAGCCATGATCGCCGAGTCAGCCCGCTGGGGCGATGCCAAGGGGACCGTCCGGACGGCCGATGACTGGCGCGGGGCCAAGACCGTGCTCCTCAACTACTTCGCCTCCCGCAACGACGCCGTCATCGCCCAGCTGCGCGCCGATTCGCTCTACACACCGGCGACCCTGAATCCTCCCGTGCTCAACCCGCTGAGCGGTCCGCTTCCGGAAAATACGCCCGTAGCCATGTCCAACCCCGGTGTCAGTGCCATTTGGTTTACTGTCGATGGCGGGGACCCAAGGGATCCCGGAACGGTGGCCTTCCCCTTGGGTTCGGTCAGTTCCGGTGCCACGGCGCGGACGATCATCGCCAACAGCATCAACCCCGGAACCGGTGGAACCGTTTGGAAATTCCTCGATAATGGGACAAATCAAGGAACCGCCTGGAAAGAAACCGCCTTTGACGATTCCGTCTGGACCAAAAGCGGCGTCACCCCGATTGGACACGGCAATGGAATGCCCTCCGGATTCTACAAAACCACCTCGTCCAACACCGATGTCGATCCAGGAACGGCCGGGATACAGAAGCCCATCACCACCTACTTCCGCACCAAGGTCAACATCCCCAACCCCTCCCAGGTATTCGGTGTCTCGCTCGAAGTCATGCGTGAGGACGGCTGTGTTGTATATCTCAATGGCACGGAAATCGGCCGCCTGAACATGCCCGCAGGAGCCATCGGCCACACTACCGTCGCCTCCTCGGACATCACCCTCGCCACCGATGTCCAGACCTGGCAGACCGTCCCCATCACCCCCGGCGATCTGGTCACGGGTGACAACGTGTTTGCCGTCGAAACGCACCTCCGGGCCAACAACTCCGCACGCCTAACCTTCAACGCGCGCCTCCGCATCCAGCAGCCCTCGGCCAATGTACCCGCCGGTTTCACCGCCGGAACCCACGTGGTGCGCGCCCGGTCCATCGACGCCGCCGGCAACTGGTCGCCGCTCACCGAGCAAACCTATACCGTCGGCGGTGTCACGCCCTACACGACTTGGAAAACCGCCAATGGTGTCACCGACAGCAATGCTGACCCGGACAAGGACGGGGTCCCCAACTTCCTCGAATACGCCACGGGTGGCAACCCCAACGCCCCGGATGCCTCCCCGAACGTAACCCCCAACACGGAAACCTTCATCCTGAGTCCGCCCCAGGTGAGCGGTGAATATTTCACCGTTTCCTTCCGCAAGAGCCTGGCGGCCACGGATGTTAACTGGACCGTCGAAGTCTCCACAGCCCTTACTCCCGGCACGTGGTCCACTACACCCGCCACATTTGTTCGCCAGGTTTCAAATGGTGACGGCACCGCCACGGTGACCTACCGTCTGACCACCCGCCTGCCAAATTCCGGCGAGATTTATTTCGGCCGGGCCAGAGCCACTCTTCAATAACCAGCGGGCCAGGGTCGATTTTGGCCTCCGCATTCCAAATCGCTCGAAGGGGGCAGGGTCGCACACCCTGCCCCTTTTGATTTGATATCCACGGCTTATTTCAGCGATTGCAGGTAGGCGACAATGTCCGCCAAATCCTGATCACCCAGGACGCGATCCAAACCCTGCGGCATCAGCGAAAAGGTCCCTGGCGTGATCGCCTGAATTTGCGCGCGCGGAATGCGCACGGCCGGCAGCACGGCACTGAGATTGAGGGTGATCGACTCCGCATCCTGGTTCGCAAGGATGCCGTAACTCGTGGTGCCATCTGATTGCGTCACCTGCATCGGCTCGTAGCTGCGCACGAAACTCGCACTGGGAAAGGCGATGGATTCCAACAAATCGCGGCGCGTGCGCACGGCCCCCACCTTGCTGAGATCCGGCCCGAGATTGCCACCCTTGTAGCCGACCGGATGGCAGGACATGCAAGCCGCCCGCGGACTTTGAAACAGCGCCACCCCACGGGCGACATCACCCGCCGGGAGGGATTTCTCCAATTCCTCCAGCCGGGCAATCTGTTCCGCAGCAGCCGGAGGGGAAATGGCCGTGGTGATCTCGTCGCGGAGCGCCGCGGGCATCCCGGCGATCACCTCAAGCAGCAGGCCGCGGGGAAGGGAGACATATGTATCCGACGTCTTTAACGCCTTCACCAGAGCCGTACTGGCCTCCGGATCATCGCAACCCATGAAACATTTCACCAGGGCCGGACGCTCCAGAATCCCGGCCTCCATCACCAGGGGCGCCAACTTGCGGAGTTGGGGCACCGTGAGGATTTTGTCCGCCAGCAGTGCGGGCAGTGACTGCGCCCGCGTCTTGATTTGATCAAGAATCAGGGAAAATTCGCCATCACTCATTTCCCTGGTGGTCCGCGCCGCCAGCGCTCCAATGCGCACCGCCATGGAACGGCTGGAGTCTGCCGCCATTTCGCGCAGGAGATTCTCGCATGCTTCTTGCCCCTGGGGCCGCGCGGATTTGAGCACTTCCAAGGCCCCGAGTTGCAACGATTCGTCCGCCTGTTCGAGCAGCTTCATCAGCGGCCCGGCCCACGCCCCGGGCAGCTCCTTGCGCGAGGCCCCCTGCATTAATTTCAGCAGGAAATGCCGCCGGTCATTGTCCTGGGACTTCCCCAGTTCCCCGCCCAGCCATTCCTGCACCCAGCCCTCGCCGGCAAAATGTTCCACCACGCGGCCCAGCGCCTTCATGCTTTCCGCAGTCCGCGGACCCGACACCCACGCTTTGATTTCCTCCTGCCAGTTGCCATGCTGATGGATCACAAACATCGCCGCCACGCGCAACCTGGCATCGGTCGATCCCAGACTCGGCAGCACCTCGGCAGGCGTGAGATTTCCCTCCGGCATTTGCTGCAGCGCATACAGGCAGGCCGCCGCCACCGTGGGATTCTCACTGGCCAATCCCCCCCGCGTCGCCGCGACATCCCGGATCTGCAGCAGCGCATAACTCAGCGCATGGAAAAGAAACCGATCCACCTCCGGCGCCGTCAGCGCCTGCAGCAGAGCCGGCACCGCCGCCCTCGTATGGGACCTCCCCAGCGCCTCCGCCGCCCGTCTCCGAACGTGCGCCTCGGTGGAACGCAAATGCTCCATTTGCAACGCGGCATCCTCCACGTCACCATTCGTCCATTGCGGAGCCGGAGCCGACACCGGAACCTCACCGCCAGTTTTTCTCAGACGATAGATCGCTCCCAGCACCTCCGGCTTGGCGATCTGCGAGGTCGGGCAGCAAAGTTTATACCAGCCTCCCGTATCCACCACCAGCACGCTTCCATCGCTCGCCTGCAGCACATCCGTGGGATGAAAATCCGCCTGATCACACAACAGAAACGGTTCATCGCGCGTCACATAAGTCGCCCCCTGCGGCTGCAAAACATGCCGCGACACCTGCCGCAGATTGAACTGGCACACCAACAGATCGCGCCCATACCGCGTCATCCCGCAGGGCGCGGCCGGTCCCAGGTGCGTCATGGGCGGCATCAGTCCCCCAGTGCGTGGATGACCGGACAGCACATCGTGATCCTTTCCCCACACGCCACCATAGATTGCGTGAATCAATCCATCGCGTTGTCCACCCGCGGGACTTTGGAAAAAGGTTCCCGATACAACCAAGTCCCCCTCCGGAGTCCACGCCAGCCCCACCGGATTATCCATCCCCGCCGTGAACACCGGCTCGATCCCCGATCCATCCATCCTCGCCCTGAAGACATGCGATGCCCGGGTCGTCCACCCCGGCTGGCCCGGCAGATCGTAGGTCTGCTCGGCGAAGGCCCCCTTGCACCAATACATCCACCCATCCGGCCCTGCATACGGGCCGTGCAAATCATTGACGCAGCCCGTCATCGTTTTCCCATCAAACCACACCTCCCGTTTTTCCGCCACGCCGTCATCATCGGCATCGGTAAATTTCCAAATTTCCGGCACCGCCGCCACATACAATGCCCCATCCTTCCAAAGACACCCTTCCGGAAACATCAATCCCTCGGCGAAAACCGTCCGCCCGTCATAAACCCCGTCCCCGTCCCGATCCGTCAGCCTCAGCACCCGGTGCGGCTTGCTCTCCCTCTGAACCTCCGCAGGATCATTCGTGCCGGACGATTCCGTGACGTAAAGCCGGCCCCGGTCGTCAAAACTCGCCTCAATCGGCCTGTCCACCAACGGCGAACCCGCCACCCGGTCCAGAGTATACTCCGCCGGAAACGAAAACGTCTGCTCCCCAAATTTCGCCGTCCCTCCGGGAGTCTGGGCCAGGCCAGTTTGCGCAAGCAACACCAGTAAAACCATTCCGGCTCGCGCCGCCGAAGTATTGGAATAGGGTGGAATTATCACCCGGCAGGTTGCACTCAATTCTAAGAGTTGACGAGCACCGATTTTTTACGCCTCAGTGGCAAAATTTTCGTTCAAAAATTTTCTCCACCCCTTGACACGCCAATCCCATTTGATCCTTCACAATCCCCTCATACAAAGGGATTTCCAACGATCCTATAATTTTAAGATAATTACTTAAGATGAATTAATATTTTTTCCTCGACATTGGCATGAATTTAGAGGCCGGAAAGTTTGACGAATTTGTGATTTTGTCTTGTCAAAACCACATTATGTAGTGTATATTCACGGCCAGCCACAACCTGTTGTGGCCACACTGCAATTTGTCATGCGAGCCGTAATTTCCAGATTTCTCCCCGATCCAAGTGACGTCGTTCACAAATTGCCCCTTAGTTTTACACAGAGTTATCCACAATTCTAAAAATTAAGAATTCCGATTAAGGCACGAAATCTGGCTGGAACGCTACGGGGATAACCCGGCGCGAGAGAGGCCCTCGCGCCACCAAGACCGCCCTTTTGCCACCGTTCCATCCGAAATTCCAACCTCGACCAGCCACTACCATGATCGCAAGAAATACCATCGAAGAAGACATCCACCTCAAGGAAGTCGTACGCCAATCAAAGACCTCCAACCAGCCGCGCTTCGAGTGGCTGGCACCCGTCGGCGGCACCAACGGCCAGCAATTGTATTCCTCCTCGGACGTCTCCAAGATGATCGGCGACGCCCTCACCAATCTACTGCTCGCCCGCCAGGAGCAGGATATTTTTAACGAGAAAAACCAGCAGCTCGTCAGCACCCTGTCCGCCGCCGTGTCCCGCGAACTGGAAGCCCGCGGTGGAGACAGATCCACCCTCACGCACCGCGAGATCACCCGCCTCATCGAGCGCGCCATGATCCAGCACAACGCCTACGACGTCGCCCGCGCCTTCATCACCAGCTACGCCAGTGGCAACCACCATCAATTTGTCAATCAAATGGCCCAAGACTCCCTCTCCGCCGCCGACATCAAACCCTCCCTGCACCGCCCTGCCTGCCGCATCATCCGCCGCAACGGCGAAGTCGTCGCCTGGGACGAGAACAAGGTGGAAATCGCCGTGCGCAAAGCTTTCCTCTCGCAGCACCTCGACTCCAGCCCCGCAGAGGACATCGCCCGCTGCCTCACCGCTCAATTCCGCGCCTCCGGCCAGCACCTCATCAACATCGAAGACCTCCAGGATCGCGTCCAGGAAGAGCTGATGAAACAAGGCCACTACAAAGTCGCCGCCGCCTACATCCTCTACCGCAACCACCGTGCCGAAGCCCGCCTCCGCAGCGAGGACGAATCCCGCCAGGACGCCCTCGTCCAGCAGGAAACCATGCTCCTCATCAAGGAACCCGATGGCACCTCCTTCCTCTGGGACGGCACCGAACTGCGCAAACGCATCGACTACGCCCGTCTCGGCCTCGACCTCTGCCTCAGCTTCGACCAGATCGAAAAAGAACTCCGCCGCTCCCTCTATCCCGAGATGACCCGCTCGGACCTCAACACCACCATCATGCTCAACAGCAACACGCTCATCGAGCGTGATGCCGACTTCGCCAAATTCGCCGGCCGCATCCTCCTCACCTTCATCTACGAAGAAGCCCTCGGCTGGAGCATCACCAAAGACGGCCCCGAACAGCTCGCCGAATTCCACCGCCGCGGCTTCAAAGCCAACCTCCAGCGCGCCGTGGAAATTGACCGCGTCAATCCCGCCCTCCTCGAAATGCAGCTCACCAAGCTCGCCACCGCCCTCGATCCCCTCGCCGACATGGAATTCGACTACCTCGGCGTCCAGACCCTCTACGACCGCTACCTCATCGTCGACAAAACCGGCCCCATCGCCCGCCGCCTCGAAACACCCCAGCTCTTCTTCATGCGCGTCGCCATGGGCCTCTTCGTCCAGGAAAAGAAAGAAACCCAGACCGACCACATCCTCGAACTCTACGGCCTCTACAAGAGCCGCCGCTTCTGCTCCTCCACCCCCACCCTCTTCACCAGCGGCACCCTCCACAGCCAGCTCTCCTCCTGCTACCTCTACAAAGTCGACGACAGCATCGAATCCATCATGATCCGCGGCATCGCCGAAAACGCCTTCCTCTCCAAATGGGCCGGCGGACTCGGCGGCTCCTGGACCGCCGTCCGCGGCACCGGCGGCTACATCAAAGGCACCAACGGAGAATCCCAAGGCGTCATCCCCTTCCTCAAACTCCACAACGACCAACTCCTCGCCGTCAACCAAGGCGGCAAACGCAAAGGCTCCGGCTGCGCCTATTTGGAAACCTGGCACAACGACATCTTCGACTTCCTCCAACTCCGCCTCGGAGTCGGCGACGAACGCCGCCGCACCCTCGACATGAACACCGCCAACTGGATCCCAGACCTGTTCATGAAACGCCTCACCGCCCGCCAAGACTGGACCCTCTTCCGCGCCAACGAAGTCCCAGACCTCCACGAAATCTACGGCCGCGCCTTCGAGACCCGCTACACCGAATACGAAGCCAAAGCCGCCGCCGGCGAAATCTGGTCCCGCACCATCCCAGCCCTCGAACTCTGGAAAGCCATGCTCAAAATGCTCTTCGAGACCGGCCACCCCTGGATCACCTTCAAAGACCCCTGCAACGTCCGCTCCCCCCAGGACCACGTCGGCGTCATCCACTCCTCCAACCTCTGCACCGAGATCACCCTCAACACCTCCGCAGACGAAACCGCCGTCTGCAACCTCGGCTCCATCATCCTCGAAAACCACCTCGACGAACACGGCAACATCGACCACCCCAAACTCCGCGCCACCATCCGCACCGCCGTCCGCGCCCTCGACAACGTCATCGACATCAACTTCTACCCCACCGCCGCCGCCGAACGCTCCAACAAACGCCACCGCCCCATCGGCCTCGGCGTCATGGGCCTCGCCAACGCCCTCTACCTCAAGAACATCCCCTTCGCCTCCGAAGCCGCCGTCGAATTCAACGACGAATTCATGGAAGCCATCGCCTACTACGCCTACGAAGCCTCCTCAGACCTCGCCGCAGAATTCGGCTCCTACTCCAGCTTCCAAGGCTCCAAATGGCAACGCGGCCTCATGCCCCAGGACACCCTTGAAATGCTCGAACGCGAGCGCGGCGTCACCATCGACGTCCCCCGCGGCGGCAAAATGAACTGGGCACCCCTCCGCGAGAAAATCCGCACCCAGGGCATGCGCAACTCCAACGTCCTCGCCATCGCCCCCACCGCCACCATCTCCAACATCATGGGCACCACCCCATGCATCGAACCCACCTACAAAAACCTCTTCGGTAAAGGCAACCTCTCCGGAGACTTCACCATCCTCAACCCCTTCCTCGTCCGCGACCTCAAATCCGCAGGCCTCTGGGACGACGCCATGCTCGACCGCCTCCGCTACCGCAACGGCGAACTCGAAGAAATCCAGGAAATCCCCGACGACATCAAAGCCAAATACCTCACCGCCTTCAAGATCCCCCCCACCTACATCATCCAAGCCGCCGCCCGCCGCCAGAAATGGATCGACCAATCCCAATCCACCAACCTCTGGTTCGAAGGCACCAACATGGGCGACCTCTCCCGCATGTACCGCGAAGCCTGGACCCGCGGCCTCAAGACCACCTACTACCTCCGCAACACCGCCGCCTCCAACATCGAACAAGTCGCCGGCGGCGCCCAGAAAGAAATGCGCCACACCAACGCCATCGCCGCCAGCAAAGCCCGTACCGACGCCAGCAACGAAGCAGAAATGACCCCCACCCAAATAGCCTGCTCCCTCGCCGCACGCGCCAACGGCGGTGAATGCGAAGCCTGCCAGTAACACCAGCCCGCAAGGAGTCGGGGCATCTTGACCCAACCACCCCAGCGAACCCGTCGGTGCAAACTCCACGAATGACCAAGTTTCGGACAGCACTCCTGTTGACACTCTTGGGAGCAATCGGGGCATTCATTTACCTTGTAGTAGTTCCCAGTCAGAAAGCATGGGCCTGCGCCCAAATACTATCTGATGCCATGGCCAATGCACTCACGGTATCGCTCGTCGAATTCACACGGGACTACGAGAATAGTCCGAGCATGTCTCAGCCGGAATTGATTTTCAAACGCGCTGCCGCTACACCAACTTAGGTGGAAGCAACTCGAAACGCCACTGGAGCCACCACCGAAGAAGCCCTCTCCAACGTCCGCCAAGTCCGCCTAGACACCTACTTCGGCACCGACGGACTCAAGGCCAAATTCGACGGCATGAAACAAGCCATCAAAGGCCAATACGGCCCCAGCAGCCCCCAATACATCCAGATCAAAGGCATCAAGTGGTAACGCCTGCAGGCTTGCGCGTTCCCCAGGGTTAAGCTAGCCTCCCAGCCTATGGGAGTCCTTCCTTTACGCACCAAGATCTCGGTCGAGGAATATTTACAAGGCGAACCGCTCAGCGAGCTCAGGCATGAGTATGTGGATGGAGAAGTCTTCGCCATGGCAAGCAGGTTGCTGAACCACAACACCATCGCATTGAATGCTGCCAGTGAGCTGCGCACCCACCTGCGCGGCAAACCCTGCCGCGTCTTCATGGCGGATGCCCTCGTGCGCGTGCTGGCCTTCCAGCAGGACGTCTTTTATTACCCGGACGTCATGGTGGGCTGCGATGACCGCGATACCAACGCGCAATTCCTCCGTTTCCCCAAGCTGATCATCGAAGTCCTCTCCACGAGCACCGAGCGCGTGGACCGCAATGAGAAATTCCTCCGCTACATCACCATCCCCACGCTCGAGGAATACGTCCTGGCAGACCAGAAATGCCAGGCCATCACCATCTTCCGCCGTCGGCTCGACTGGGGCCAGGAGGTGATCGAGGACCCGCAGGGCATCGTGCGCTTGGAATCCGTGGGACTGGAATTGCCGCTGGCGTCATTCTATGAAAATGTGGTTCCCACAGAGGAAACGGACTAGGCCCGGTGGCTTGGAGGCGACCGACCAAGGGCTCGTCAAAATGTGATTGATAGGTCCATCACAACACCTAACCGGGGCAAAATTTCACCCCAACCACCCATCCACCACCGGCGCAAACCGTGCGGCGACATCCGCGGCGAACCAGGCGGCAAAGGCTCCGGTGATGACGTCCATGGTGTAGTGGGCGCGGAGGATGAGGACGATGATGGCTTCACCGATGGCCACGGCAACGGCGGCGGCTCCCAGCCACCAGGGCGCGAGGTGGCAGATCTCGATGGCTCCCAGCACGGCGAGCGCCGTGTGGCCGGAGAAGAAGAAATCATTGCTCACACCATAGGTGACGAGCGCGGTGGGGAAACCCGGATCGCGCCAGATGATGCCGGGGGGCGGAGGCAGGGTGCAGCAGAGTTGGGAAATTTGCCGCAGGCTGAAAACAATAAGCATGGCCAGAAACGGCGCGAAGGTGGGGCCGAAGATGGCCACAGCGATCAACGAGATCCCGAGGATATCGATAAAGAAGGAACTGAGGGCGAGGGCGCGGTTGGCGGATTTGTCGTGCGTCAGGAAATATTGGTGCCAGCGCGCGGTGAGCCGGTGCACGCCATCGCCGATGCGCGTCATGTCATCGCTTTTGCTGGCAATGAGTTTCTGAGTCCAGAACCAGATGCCGAGGGCTATGATGATGACTCCGATTCGTAGAAGGATGAGTGTCATGAGATATGGGTGCCGGTGGGGGGAATCTTGCGGAAGGACTTGGAGGACTCCAGCAGCGCTTCCATTTGCAAGCGGATCTCGGTGGTGATGGGGTCGGTTTCCTGACTGCGGTCGCGCGTGGCGCTGACTTCAATCGCGTCCCCCACCGTGATTATGGCGCGGATCGGAGCGTGGGCGCGGGCCACATCGGTCAGGTCCTCCTCGTAGCGTTCGACCGTTTCCAGAATGCGTTCGGGCGTGGGGTTATTGATGTAATCTCCGGTATAACAATGGAGCTGCTGGACGAGATAAACATCCGCCAGATCACGCCAGCGGGCTGCACGGTCCTCAGCGGACAGCTCGCCATTGACCATTTTCGGAAGGATCGCGGCGCGCAGTCGTTTCACGCGGGCCATGACATCGCCATCGTGCCGACTGGCGGACCATTTCGTCTCCAACGGCGAAAGGAGGTGATCCAGCAGGCGCAGAATGCGCTCGGAAAAGGACCCCGTCTGCACCGCCTCCAGATATTCGATCTCCTTCAGCGCCAGCAATCCGGCTCCGGCTTTGCGAATGCGGTCACTCAGATGGAGCTGCGTCTGGGGTTGCCACGAGAGGCGATTTTCTATTTCCTCAATCACCGGAATGACCGTCTTCGCCAGATCCCCTTCAAAAAAGTAGCGGATAAAAACCGGATGGATCACAACCTTGCCTTCCGGACGCTGCTTGGTGGCCGCACGGGCCATGAACGCTGGTCCTTCCATGAAGTTCACGAGGCGGTCGTTGCAGCGGGTGACGATGCCCTCGGCAAAAATGAGCAGCGGGTATTGGGCATCCGAGAGAATCTTGATGGCGCATCTCAATGACTCCCGGTCCATGCCTTCGCGGTAAACGCTGAAGCCACCAATGCGCGGCAGCAGGAAGCGCTGGATCTTGCTGGTCATAAACACATGCCAGCTGGCAATGATATTAAAGGGTCTCCGCACCCGCGCGGCCAGCGTGTCCATCACCATGGGATCGCACGGACGGCAGTGATTGCCCACCAGTATGACGCCGTGGCCGGCATCCAACGAAGCCTGAAGTTTCTCCGCCCCCACGCATTCAACGGCTGTCACGCCATAGTCCTTGCGCAACTGCCCGGGTAGCACCCGGCGGATGACCCAGCACCAGAACCGGCTGAGACGGGGTGGAATGAATGTGTAGGGTTTATCAATGACGACGGCTTGCATGGCAGGTGAAACTAGTGGGACGATCCGCAGCGTGGGTGATCCATATCATAAGAACCCGCCGGTGCTACTTTCTTCAAGGATTAAAATACATTCCGCCACCGGGGTTGCCAACGCGCCCATTGCAGCTAGGGGCTGTGATGGCAGAAAGGCGGAAAATTTCGATTCTAGTGCTGGGCGGTTCCACGCATGGAAACCGCGGGGACCTGGCGATGCAGGAGGGCATCGTGTGGTCGTTGCAGCAATATTTGCCGGAAGCGAGGATCCTTTTCTATGCCTTCAATCCTGAGGAAACCGAGGCGGTCCTGCGCGTGAAGGCGGAACTCAGCCCGGCCTTGACGTTGTCCACGGCATGGAATCGGGAGACGCCCCGCAGCACCTGGCAGCGGCTGCGGGCGATCGGCCGGGCCGCCGTCTTCTGGGCGCAGGTGCTGGTGCATCGGTGGACGGGGTGGAGGATGACGCGGCAGGAATCCCGAAGGAAATTTTTCCACGAACTCGCCTCCGCTGCGGCGGTGATTGTGCCGGGGAGTGGGGCGATGAATTCCTATTGGTGGCACGACTGGTTTTACCCCCAGGCGTTCTGTGTGGTGGCGGCGAGGTTGCGGGGGGTGCCGGTGATTTTAACCAGCCAGGGCATCGGCCCGGTCTTTGCGCATGCGCTGGATCGCTGGGTGGCGCGCAGGATGTTTCGCAATGCCTCGATGCTCGGAGTGCGCGACGCTGAACAATCGTTCCGCATCCTCAAGGACCTGGGAGCGCTGCAGGCTCGCTGCGTGCATTCGGGTGACGATGCCATTCTGATGCCGATGCAATCCAGCGCGGCGGTGCAGGCGTTCGCCCACGAGGGTTTGATCGCCGTAAATTTTCGCGATTCCTCCACCTACCAAAAGGGTTTTCCCAAACCCGCCCTGCCAAACTTTGCCAGGGCGCTGGAAATCATCCTGCAGCAGGACGACCGCGCACACATGCTTTTCGTGCCCATCAGTTACAACGCCCAGGATGACGACCGCAAGCCGGCCCGCGGGGTGTGCAGCCTGCTGGACGAAAAGAGCCAGCCGCGCGTCTCCGTGGTGGAGGAGCAAATGCATGCGCAGGAACTGAGGGCGCTGATCGCGGCGGCGCTATGCGGCATGGGCATTTCCTATCATTTCCTGCTCTTCTGCCTGAGTTCCAATGTGCCCGCCCTGGGATTGTTCGCCAATGCCTACTACGAACACAAGACCACCGGCCTGTTTCAGCTTTATGGTATTGAGGAATGGCTGGTGGATATCCGGCAGGGGGTGGATGCCGAATCGCTGGCGGAGAAATTTGCCCGCCTCCAGGCCGCCCGCGGCGAGATCACAGCACACCTACACCGGCGCAACGCGGAACTGCGGGGGCGCGAGGAGGCCTTCCGAAATCAAATGATCGGCCTGATTTCAGCCGAAAACCGGTCCCGCCAATCTGGATGTTAAATCGAATTGAATTTGGCACGGGCCGGGTTCTGGTTAAGGGTCCCCCGTCCCTTTCCTCGCTTCCTCATGCCCCAGACCCCACCCATCATCCCCATAGGCCCACTGCAACTCGATGGCGAGCAGCTGGTCTACATCCTCGGGCCGTGCGTGCTGGAATCGGAGGAATTCGCCTGGAAAATGGCCCGCGCCATCCACGGCATCGCCCTGGAACGCGGTCTGAAGTTCATTTTCAAGGCCTCGTATGACAAGGCCAACCGAACTTCGATCGGCTCCTACCGGGGCATTGGCGTCAAGGAGGGATGCCGGATTCTCGGGGAGATCGGACGGAAACTGGGGGTGCCGGTCACCACGGACGTCCACTCGCCGGAGGAGGCGGAAATCGCCGCAGAATACATCGACGTGCTCCAGATTCCGGCCTTTCTCTGCCGCCAGACCGACCTGATCACCGCCGCCGCCAGAACCGGAAGGGTCGTGAATGTCAAGAAAGGGCAGTTTCTTGCCCCTTGGGACGTGAAGCACATCGCGGCCAAAATCGAGGCCTGTGAAAATAATAAATTCTTTTTTACTGAAAGAGGAACGAGTTTCGGCTATAATGCACTCGTGGCAGACATGAGGTCATTGTATTGGATTCGGGAAGCAGGATACCGCATCGTGTTCGATGCGACGCACTCCGTGCAGCGTCCCGGTGGTTTGGGTGGCACCAGTGGAGGCGATGGCATCCTGGCGCCGGTTCTGGCGCGCGCTGCGGTGGCCACCGGATGCGATGGTGTCTTCATGGAGACGCATTTTGATCCCAGCCAGGCCTTTTCCGATGGACCCAATCAAGTCCCCTTCGACCAGCTTTCCTCGGTGCTCGGCACCCTCCAGGCCATTCACTCAGTCGTTCCCCGCTGACCCCATCACCTCCATGCAACCGACCCTTGCCTTCCTCGCCCTTTCCCTGCTCGCCCTCACGGTCGCTGCCCAGGATCCCAAGCCAGCCACCCCGGCCAGGCCCTCCACCTCCCCGCTGGATTCCCTCTTCAAGCTGGTGGATGTGGGGCGCACCCACCTCGGTGTCCGGTATCCGGTGATCGACAAAGGAGTCCTCACCTCCATGGTCACCAGCGAGCGCATGACCCGTATGGACGATAACCGGCTCCTCTTCGAGGACGCGGTCATTGATCAAAGTTCCGGCTCCGGTTCCGATGACACTCTCCGGTTCATTCTCCAAAGAGCTGAATACAACCGCCAGTCCGAACAACTCGTCAGCAGCCAGCCCTCGCGCATCGAGAACAAAGCCTATGTCATCGAGGGCGACAGCCTGGCCTACGATACCAAGACCCGCGTCGCCCGCCTGGATGGCCGGGTGCGCATGATCATTTTCGAATCCCCAACCCCGGCCGCCACCACCCCGGCGGCTCCTGAGGTGCCTGCACCAGACCCAGCACCCGCGGCCCCATCCCCTGCGCCCTCCGCACCCACGAAATAATCCGCCGGTGCCCACTGCCATGAATCGTTTGCCCTTTCTTTTCCTCGCTGCCCTGTCGCTGGGCACCGGCGTGCCTGTTTTCG
>CALQSQ010000052.1 GCA_943333275.1 Akkermansia muciniphila | reverse complement strand
GTCCGGACGACAAGGTGATCAGCCTGATGACGTTTTGGCGCGCCCATATGTTGGCGGACATTGCCCTCGCCATGATCACCTATTCCGAAAAGAACACCCAATAGTAAAAGGATTGACTTCCGGGGATTTTTGCATTTGGGTTGCATCCATCTTATGAAACCGATTCACTTCATTGCCAAACCGTTGTTCTCCTTAGGTTGTGTTCTATGTCTTGCCTCATGCGGGACGATGCAAAATCCGGAACTTGGGGCGGGCCTCGGACTGGCACTGTCGAGTATTGGAGGCCAGATCGGAGGCCAGGGAGGCCAGCTGGTTTCGGCAGCCGGCAGGGCTATTTCTTATCAGGCATCGATTTCCCAGCGGAGCCTTGCTCAGGAGCGAGGGCAGGCCGCACTCCGGCAGTCATCGGTCAAGCAGACGGTGGCGGCGAAGAAGGCCCGTTATGTGGCCGTTCCTGTCAAGCCGTCCGACGAGCAAAAATCCAAGACCAAATCGAAGAATCTTGTCATGTTGTATGATACCGAGACGGGGACCGCAAAAGCCACCGCCTACGAGCCCCAAAAGGCCAGTTATTCTCAGAACGAGGAAGCTTCGTTTGGCGGGCATCGTGCGGTGGTGGCGCAGAGTTTTGCCGGAATTTGAACGGTTCGCTCAGGGAACTTGGAGGCGTATGCCCGAGTCAACCGCGTTGAAGAAGCGGATGGGAAAATAATTTCCCAGTGCTTGTCTTCATAGGTGAGGGGTGTTGGTTGTCAGGTAATGACTGAGGTGACGGATAGCGACCCGGTCATAGTCCTTGGTCGGTTCGTCCAGTTGATCGTAGGGAACGAGATTGGGATGGAGCTTCCGGGAATCGTCGCGTTGCGGGGCATACTTCCATCCGGTCATCCAGAGGTAGGCAGACCACCGGGCATGTTCCATGCGGGAGAGGGTTTCCACGTCGGCATCGCTCAGTCGGGACCAGATCGCTGGCGTGACGGTGCTGGGATCGAGGCCGGCAGCGCGGATTTTGAAATGGATGTGATCGGCCTGGCTGCGGTTCGCGCCTTTCTGCTCCTCACTGAGTTCCGCCCAAGGGCGAAAGGTGGCTTTGGCTTCATGGTGGCGGGCGGTGGCTTCATCCCCACGTGCCCGGGCGGCGTCGATCTGCTGCCGGGTTTCCGCCAGCCAGTTGTCGTGAATGCGGCGCGCGGTGCGGTCCAGAGTGTCATTGATGATAGCCTCGTAGCCACCGGTGAGGACGCCGGCAGGGAGGAATGAAATTAGGTGCTTGAGGGCGGAATTCTGCTCCACCAACCGGCGCACCGGCGCACCAGGCGGGGTGTCCAACAACATCCGGAGGCCGGGCCGGTCATGCAGGTGCTCGGCTAGTTCGAGCGCGTGCGCGAAGGCTTCGTGATCGTCATCAATGCCGGGATACACCGTGAAGACATCCTGCTCCGGGTGTTGCGCCACCAGCTCCGCCACCTTCGCTGCGAACCGGCTGGTCTCCGGCAGCTCCATCGCATTCAGGACAAGGCATTCATCGATGGCTGGATAAAGACTGCGTAGCCGCCCGGCTTCGGCGATGGCCCGCCGTCCCACCAGATGGACGTGGGCTCCGCGATCGCCGGGATAGTGGCCCACCATGGCATACTCCACCACGAGGGCAAAACCCAGACTCGAGAGCGACGGCAGAACCACATGGACGTTTCCGGTGCCCGGGGAGGGTGGAAACTCCTGGAGGCACTGGCGCGCCATGTTGCGGAAATGGTTGAACACCCGCACTGGAACGCCGCCGAATCCGTCCTGAAGCGCACGGTTCCGTTGATAGAGCGCACAGAGCGCGGGATCGCCGCAGTGAAGGTAAATCGACAGGGAAGGCGCGGGATCCGTGCCTTCCATGGCCTGCGCCGCCGCCACCGCGATGGCCAGATTGTCGTGGTCATCACCGGTTGCCGCCACCAGGCGCAAGGCTCTGCGGATGCCAGTGCGGGCCAGCACGGCGGTCTCCGAGGCATCGCCGCACACGGCTGTCAGGCCTTCCGCAATGAGCAAGTCCGTAAGCTCCCTGCCTCGTTCCACCACCACGAAGGGAAGTTTCCGCTCCTTCAGATTCTCCGCCAGCACGCGTCCTTTCTCTCCGCCGCCGCAAATGATCGTGTGGCCGGACATGCGGCGCGCTTTCCACGCCAGGAGACGGTGCTCCAGGAGACTGATGGTCACGCCGAAAATCGCCCCGGTCAGCACCAGCGGCGCGAGCCACATGGCCGTGATGAGCATCCATGGCATGGAGATTTCCTTCGAGGCATCCCACGGGGAATAGTCCCAGTAGAACAACTGCAGCGTGCGGTAGAGCGCCAGTTCCGCCGGCAGCGCCGGATTGAGGGTGCGAAAGCCGATGAAGCCCAGAACGGACGCCACCAGCCCAGCTCCCAGAAGGATCCTGCCAAAGTTTAACCGGAGTGTGGCCAGCATGGGAAAATATTATTGGGCAAAGGGAGAATGTCCGAAACCGGGATCACCCGGCTTGGCTGAGAGCACGGTTTCGGTGAACCATTTGTAGGCATAGCGATGCGCATCCAACAAACCTGCACCCGCTTCCGGGGCGATGTGTTTCAGGTAGATCCCGGCGGGCGGCGCTTTGTCATCCAGCCCCAGCACGAACGGCGAGGTGATGTAAAAATCCATCCCGGAGCAGGCCTTTGGCACTTCCACGGTCAGTTCATGGTCAGGAGCCGGGGTATCCAGAATGGTCACCTGCATGACGTTGGGCGCGAGGTTCATTTTTCGGAGATACAGCGCGGCGCGGGAAACGACAAAGCCCCCCGCACTGTGGCCGATCAGATGCAGCGGTTGGGTGCGGTCGATCTTCCCTTCGAGAATCAGTTGGGAAAGCCGGAAGGCCAGCAGGTCGCCGACCTCCCGCGCCTGGCTGGGAATACCCGCAATGTCGGCAAAAAATTTGGCCGTGGGGCCGCTTGAATTCAGCCCGTGAATATCGGAAGGCATCGCGGCCGCGGACCAATCCACCAAGGCAATGTCAGGCGTCCGGTCGCCGAGACGTTGTCCCAGCGCCGCGTGCATCCGGCGCATCCACAGGCTTTCCTTGCCTATTCCGTTCACCATGGCACCGTCACGCAGCCCATGGACGATGATGATCATGCCGTGCGCGGTGCGTTCCAGATCAGGCACCCATGCCTCCCCGCGTTCATTCATCAGCGTGCCCTCCGACCGCAGACGGCTGCGGGCCTCCGGGTCCGATGGGGAACTGAAAGACAGCCACCCCAGCGTGCCCGCCGAGGCCGCCAGCAGGTACGGCATCCGGCCCAGCACCACCCTCCCCAGAAAGAGCAATCCCGCTCCTCCCGCCAGCCACGCCAGCCGCGCCGCCCTCCCCGGACGTCCCGCAGGCACCGCGCCCACGGCATCGGCGCGGCCTTTCCTTTCCCGGACCTGATAGAACTGTTCGGACGTTTCCGCTTCGAAATACCAATCCACCACTTCATCCAGCAACTGCTCCTCCGTGCTGGAAACGATTTCCAGCGCCGTCTCCGGCGAGTCCGTCTCCGTGATCTCCGCGCGCGCTTTTTCCAGCAGCGCGATCTGTCGCGAGAAACGCGCCGTGCGCCTGTTCAACTCCTGCAAGTAGCGCAGCGACTGCAGCAGAATAATCCCCAGCGGCAGCATCGCTCCGGCAATCCCCAGAAACGCCTCCACCCGATAGTCTCCGAAGAGGCGCAGCCACTGCGGGGCCCGCTGGCTCAACGTCAGCACTGCCCCGACCACCGCCAGCGCCAGCATCACATCCATGAAAATCGTCGCCCAGCGCGTGAACTGCCGACGGCTCTTTTCCGCACGCCCCTTGGCACCCTGGTAATAGGCCAGCTGATCCTCCAGCCGATCCCTCAGCCACGTTTCCCGCCACTGTGGCCAGGGTTGTTCGCACCCGGCGTCGCGGACCCCCATCAGCGGTTCGAGATCCGGAATGCTGTCCAGCACACGCCGCGCCGGCAATTTGGGAAACACCGCCGCCGTGATCTGGCCGCGCACCACCTCCGCCACCAGCCGGGCCCGGGCCCACGTGCGCCCCATCCCCCGCCACCGCATCCACCACAGCGCCCCGATCAGCATCAGCACCGAAAACAGCGCCGCCAGCGCCGCCACGGCGGGAGGGAAATTTAACGTCCGCCGCAGCAGCCACAACAGCGGCATCAGCACCGCCGCCGCTTGGATCAGCGTCATCCACCTGGCCCACGAGCGCGCCAGCGGAGCCGCCCGCAGCGCCAGATCATCCATCGCCGCCTGAATCCGGGGCAGGGGATCGCCGGGAGAAGTCCCGGCCGCCTGACAAAGGTCCGGCAGCCACGATGGCATTGGAGGGGAAATACGCTGCGCTGGGGTGATCGCTGAAGCCATTTGGAGGCATAACCGTGGCACACCCGCGTCCTCGTTACAATGACAATTGTCTCATTGCAGGCGCGAAATTTGCCGTAGGCATCGGCGGAGCCAGGAGTTAGCTGCCTGTTAAATAAACCACCTCAACACCAGCGCCGCCGCTGCTATATCGAAAGCTTAAGGAGCCTATCCCAGAGCCCCGTGGAAGCGACTGAAAGAAGAGGAAATAATCATTGCATACCCGACGTTTTTGTATAGAACGCACCCTATGTTCGCCGCCAATTTCATTAGCTCCACGGCTCCACGGCTCCACGGCTCAGGTAGCGGCACAGTTCCCGGCTTTTTCCAGCATTTCCCCGCCGCCGTCCCCCTACGGCGGCTTTTTTGTGGCCGGCTTCTTTCCATCCCGCACGGAACCCCGTCCACCGTCCACGGAACCCCGTCGGACTTCCACGGAGTTCCGTCCGCCTTGGAATGTGCCCCGTCCACGTTGGACGGAACCCCGTCCAGCTTGGAATGTACTCCGCCCACCTCGGAATGCACCCCGTCCAACCTCCACGGAACTCCGTCCACCCCGGAAAGTACCCCGTCCAACTTGGACGGAACTCCGTCCGGCTTCCACGGAGCCGGAAATCCCGCTCCCCGGCACCCCTTTCCCCACCAAACACAACCTGTCATCTAACACCTAACCCATTGATTATTATGCCTAAACAATACTTCCTACCCAACACCCTCTCCGGCAAATCCCAGAAATTCATCCAATTCAAGGACAACATCGGCGCTTACACCACCACCTTCGGACTCGCCGCCGGGGACATCACCCAGCAGGGCGCGGATGCCCTCTACTTCGCCGCCCTCCTCCCCTTTGCCGATACCGTCGGCAACGCCGCCAAGCAGTGGAATTCCTGGAAAGACAACGTCCTCACCGGCACCATCGGCACCGAACCCATCCTCATCACCAAGCCCGTCGGCTTCCCCGGCTCCGTCGCTGCCGGCATCCTCACCCGCTATCTGCTCCTGGTAAATGCCATCAAAGCGCATAAAAACTACACCACCGCCATCGGCGACATTCTCGGCATCGAAGGCCCCGAGGACACCCCGCCAGATCTGAATACCCTCCAACCCATCATCGACGCCCTGGCCACCGCCTCCGTCGTCAAGATCAACTGGGGCTGGGGCGGCCACCGCGCCTTCCTCAGCATGTGCGAACTCCAAGTCGACCGCGGCTCAGGCTGGGTCCCCCTCGTCTACGACACCACCCCCAACTACGAAGACACCCACCCCTTCCCCGCCACCCCCACCGTCTGGAAATACCGCGCCATCTACCGCGTGGACGACCACCAAGTGGGCCTCTGGAGCCTGGAGGTCAGCGTGACCGTGGGTGGGTAAAGTAATTTGAATCATCCAAGGGGCGCGCCACAGTGGCGCGCCCCTCTTTTCTTAAACTCAGCCGTCCCAAACTTTTGCATTTAGAATCTACCCGCATGTCACTCTGTTCCTTTGCCGTTCCCCTTCGCCATTTCCTCCTCAGCAGCCTGAGCCTCGCACTTGTCGGCTGCGTGGAAATTGAGGAGAAATTTACTCTCAACCCCGATGGAAGTGGCAAATTTGCCATTACCGAAATTGTGAATATGAAGCAACTGCCTGACGCAAAAATCGCATCCGTTGAAGAATTGGTCTCAGATACCGTAAAACAAACCAAGGGTGTAGATGTATGGGCGGCAGCGACTGGAAAGGTCCTGCCGGATGGTCGTTGGGAAATGAAGCTTCAGGGTTATTTCAAAGATTTTAGCGGATTAAAGTTCCTTCCACTACACCCAAAGACGATCTTGGGAGGATTAGCGGCACCAGACAATGGCAAGTCGCCCGTTGACCTCATTGACATGAAGGTAGCAGACTCCGGTATCCATCCAGCATGCAGAGATTTTCTCACGCAGGCCCTCATAGGCTTGAAACTCACTCCTGGAAAAGAGAGCCCCCGCACCACGCCAGCACCTCCCGTTAATCCAAAGCTTCAAGCATCGGTAAATAAGTCAAAACCGTTCTTGGCCGGTTGCAAAGTGACGACATTTATTAATTTTGGCGAAGGGGAGGTCACCAACGCCGAAACCTTTACGCGCGTCAATGCTCATACAGTGAAGTTGGAGACCGATTTCGGCTACATGGCAGAACATGGATTGACAGCAATGGCTGCGTTTACAGGGCCAAACGCGGACCTCCGGCAGTCCGACATCATTGCCTACGCGAACTGCGCCTTTCCCGCCGGCAAGGATGCCAAGGGAATCCCCAGCGTGGCCGTGAAAACCAAAGGCCCAGCCTTCCCCTACGCGGAAGAATCCGCCAAAGCCAAAGCCTCCCAAGCGCCCGCATTGAAAAAGCTACTGGAGGAAGCTAAAGCCGCTCCAGGCAAAAAATGAGCCACTAGGGCAGCGGCTTCAGTTTGATGTTCTTATACCAGCAGGGGCTGCCGTGGTCCTGGAGGCCGAGGTAGCCTTTGCGGGGGTGGTCTTTGAAGGTTTGGTCGAATTTGTGGGCGGTGCCGTCGGGGCGTTGGTTGGGTTTGGTGAAGGCATCGAGGTCGATGGAATTTACCTTTTCGCCATTGAGGACAATCTGGATGAGGGCGCCGCGGCAGGTGATTTCGATGTGGTTCCATTCGCCGACGGGATGCATGGCATTGCGGGTGGGCTGGGAGAGATCATAGAGCGCGCCGGTATCGACGTAGGTGGCGGTGGTGGTGTCATCGATGGCGACCTCCAGTCCGTTGAAGCCGACATCCTTGCCGGGGCGCGGGGTGAGCGGGCTGGTGCGCAGGAAGATGCCGCTGTTGCAGTGGGGGGAGATTTTGAAGTCCAGGGCGAGCACGAAGTTTTCCCATTCCTTTTCGTGGATGAGCATGTAGTGGCCCGCGCCGTGCGGATTGAGGCAGGCGTTCTCGACAGGGGTCTTGGGTGCGGACTTGTCGCTATTCATCCAGCCCGCGAGCGATTTCCCATCGAAGAGCAACTGCCAGCCGTCCTTGCGCTCGGCTTCGGTGAGGGTGTTGTCGGCGCTGGGTTCTGCATGGAGGCAGACGAGGAGGGCGAGGGTGAGGAGGCAGGGGATTCTCATGACACCACCACCTTTTCCGTCTTGGCATCCCAGAGCATGGTCTTTTTCTGGCGGTAACTTTCCACCGCCATCTTGATGGCCACCATGGTGGAGCAGCCGAGATCCACATTGCACTGCACGGTGCCATTGCCGCGCATGGCATCGATCCAGTTGTTCTCCAGATCGCGCCGGGGTTTGATCTGGAGGATGGCTTCCTCCAGGCCTTCGTTCTTCTCCTTGAACTCAGGTTTGAAATCGCCGTTGCCGGTGAGCTTCGGCGCGCTGCTCAAATCCATGGTGCCGAATTTCCCGTAAATTTTATCAGGGATGCCGGCGTCGTTGGTCAGGGTGCTGACAAGGAAGAGTGACCACTCGCTGGGATAATCCGCCGTGAGCATGAAGACATCCGGAATGTCCCGCCCATCTTTTTCCACATACAAGCCACCGTTGGCATTGACGCGCAACGGATACTCCCCATTCGGCCCGGCGATGGCAATGAGCAGCGGGGCCAGCTTGTGATAAAGCAGATCCGTGGCCACGCCGCCGTTGTAGGGCCAGTATTTCCGGAAGCGGAAAAAATGCTCCGGTGTCCAGGGGATCTTCGGCGCGAGATCCCACTCGTGCCCCAGCCACATGTTCCAGTCGATGAAATCCTCCCCGCCCTTGTCCGGCCCGGCGGTGGGATCGATCTTCTGGTGCTCATTGAAAAGACAGGTGCGGGCGTTGCGATTGTAGCTGGCATGGGCCCAGGTGACCTTGCCCAGTCGCCCGGCAGCGATGGCTTCATGCGCTTTCCAATAGGTATCGTTCGCGGTGGCATTGGGTCCAACTTGGAACACTTTGTTGAATTTTTTCACGGCATCACGAACGGCTATCGCCTGCTCGACCGTGTGCGTCATCGGTTTCTCACAATAAACGTGCTTTCCTGCATCCATGGCCTCAATGGTGAGCCTGGCGTGCCAGTGATCCGGAGTGGCGATGAGCACGGCATCGATGTCCTTGCGCTCCAGCAACCGACGGTAGTCCAGATAGCCTTCGCCCTTGCAAATCTCCTTCGAGCGGCTGACGCGGCGCTGATAAACATCGCTCACAGCAACCACCTGAATGTTCTCGGCCTCCGATTTCGAGACAAGGCTGTTCACATGGCCCGTGCCCATGCCTCCGACTCCGATCACCCCGATTCGGATGCGGTCATTGGCCCCGATGGCCCGCGCGTAGGGCACGGAACCCAGCAGGGTGGCACCAGTTAGGAGTGAGGAATTTTTGACAAATGTTCTGCGTGATTGGGACGATGGAATCATTTCCAAGTCTGCTCAATTTGCGGCACAAGGGTCAATGGTAACTGGCCCGGATAACTAAATGCGGGTGCCCACCTTTCAGGGCGGCGGAGGATTGGGAGCGGCTTCCGGGGGCCGGGCTTTTTGCAGTCGCTCCTGCGCATTTTCGCGCGTGGTTGCGATCTCGGATTCATTCAGCGAATATCCTGTGGTGCCCGACTGCATGAGATTCGTGGTATCCTGGCGATGCGGCAATCCCAGTGCGTGGCCAATCTCATGCGAAGTCACTCGCGGCAGCGGTTCGTCCAGGCCGCCGGCCACTTCCTTCAGGGCGGCGGTGTCTTTCACCACGATCAATTTTCCATTATAAAATCCGTTCGGCGACACCTCCTTCACATAGCAGACATTGATGGCCGTGGCGCTCAGCCGATCCTGCGGAATCATGGCTCCGACCTTGTCATATTCCGGCAGAAATCGCTGCTCCTCATTCAGTTCGACAGCCTGGCTCGGCCCGATGGATTCGATCTGAAGTTGAATCCCCGCCGGCGCCCAAACCATGTTCACCTTGGCAAAGATGCGCCGGATGTCTGGCTCCGTAAGCGTCGTCTGCATGGCCGGGGTGGTGGCGGATTGCATGAGATGAACACGCACTGGCAATTTGAGAATCGTCGGGGCTGGTTTGCCTGCATCCTCCGCAAAGAGCGCCGTGGCGAGTCCCATGAGGATGAGTGCGGGGGAAAGGAATTTCATAGTAAAGGAGGCGGTCATGGTTTCTCTTAATCCCGGCGGGAAATAATGTCTTCGATCTCCCTGCGCATCTGCTTGCTGCGGCAGAGGCGCAGGTAATCCATCCCGCAGTTTCCAGTGGCGTCAACATATTCAAAGTTGCCTCCGTTTTCCGCCAGGAACCGCAGCGCCTTCCACTGGCCCGATCCACCAGCCGCGGTGACTGGAGTGAAGCAGTCATTGTCGGCATGATTGACATTCGCACCACGGTCGAGCAGGAGTTGCATCACCTCCAAATGTCCGCCGCGCGCCGCTTCCATGAGCGGGGAATCACTGAACCTCCCATTCTCAATGAAATCCACCGGCACTCCGCTGTCCAGCAAACGCCGGACACCAGCCAGGTCGCCAGCCCTGGCCAATTGGTTTAAACCTCCATCATTCCAAAAACTCATGGGGTATCGTAAGCAAAAATCGCGGAACTGGCCAGTATTTTGCGAATTGTCTTGTCTGATTCCACGGCGTTCGCCATATGCTCGAGGATGATCATTTCTTTAAAACCCTTGCGGCATTCCTTTCGAGGCGCCCCGGCCCTGCTGATTTTTCAGAGTGTAATGTTCGCATCAACACTGCAGGCTGAGGCACCGCTTTTGGCCTATGTGGGCACGTATAGCGCGCCGCTTCGCAACGTGCTCCCGACCCAGGTGGATCTGCCTCCTGGAAATGGCCGCGGCATCCATCTGTTTCAGGTGGACCGCACCACCGGTGCCCTTTCCCCTTACGGCGAAGTTGAAGTTGGCGGCAGTCCCAGCTGTCTGGTTATCAATGCCGCCGGGACCCGGATTTACTCAACAAATGAGACGGAGAAGATTGCGGGAACGGAGGCCGGTTCAGTCAGCGCGTTCTCCATCGACCAAACCAGCGGGAAGTTGACCTGGATGAACACCGTTAGCTCGGGTGGCGCCGGCCCTACCCATGTCAGTATCCATCCGTCCGGACGATTTGTATTGGTGGCAAATTATTTTGGCGGTTCGGTCTCGGTGCTGCCCGTTCTTCCCGACGGTGGGCTGGGTCCCGCGAGCGATACCAAGAAGGATTCCGGACCGCTGGGCCCCAGGAAAGCCACGAACGCCCCTCCGGGAAGTTTCGCCTTCAGCGGACACGATATCCCGCACGCCCACATGATCGAGGCTGATCCCTCTGCGCGTCACGTCTTGCATACCGACCTGGCGATGGACAAAATTTTCATCTGGAAGTTCGATGATCAGGCCGGAGTGCTCACACCGAATGATCCACCATCGGTATCGCTGCCGCCGGGGGACGGGCCGCGGCATTTTTCCTTCCATCCCAACGGGCGCTGGTTTTATTCCCTGCAGGAGGAGGGTTCTAATATTGTGCTGTTTGATTACGATGCCGCAAAGGGCAGTCTCGCCGTCCGGCAGACGATTTCCAGCCTGCCACCGGGCTTTGCCGGGAGCAATTTTACCTCCGAGATCATGCTTTCCAGGGATGGAAGGTTTGTCTATGTGGGCAACCGGTTGCACGATACGATCGCCTGCTTCGCCGTGGGTGAATCCGGCACGCTGACCTTCGTGGCCGAGGAGCCGACGAGGGGGAATTACCCGCGCAGTTTCAATTTTGATCCGACGGGAGATTTTCTCTACTCATGCAACCAGCGGGGGGACAATATCACGACTTTTCGGGTGGATCAGAAATCCGGCAAACTGGCCTTCACCGGCCAGTTCACCCCGGTCGGCAATCCATCAATAATCGTTTTTCTCGATCTTGCGAAGGTCGAGAAATAGGCATCTCTGGGCGGGTTGACAGGGGAGCAATCCTCGGTGACCGTCCCCTTCCAAACCATTTTTTAGAAAAACCAGACAATTTTTCGCCCCGGCATCGCGTTTCATCCGTTCATCCCAAAGCCACTCCAATCATGAAAATATCCCTTCTCTCGCGAACACTGCCTCTCGTCGTCTGCTGCGCCATGGCCCCATTGGCTTTGATCGCCCAGGATGCCAAGCCTGCCGCCGAACCCGATAAAAAGGAGGAGGCCGCTCCCGCCGAGGCTGAGGACAAGGATGCCGAGGCCAAGCAGGACAAGGAACGCGAGGCTGCGGAAATGGCCGAGATCAACAAGAAAATGGCTGTTTTCAAATCTCTCGAAGGGGAATGGACCGGTGAGGAGAAGATCACCTATAACAAGGAACTCCGCCGCGACGGCAAGGAGGAGGTGAAATGGAAGGACGAATGGAAGGGTTTTTACACCAACGAAGGCCGCTATTTCGAAATGACAGGCAAGACCAGGGGTGAGGTCACCTCGACCTATCATTGGTATGTGACCTACGACACCGAGAACAGCGAGTTCCGTGCGTGGAGTTTCGGATCCAATGGCTGGGGTGAATACACCGGCCAACTCGCCGATGACAACAAGGCCGTGGTCTGGGAAAAGTCCAAGGAAGGCGAGGAAGTGGACATCGCCGATACTTTCGAACTGCGGGCAAATGGCGACGAATGCAAGGCCAACGGTGAAACCAAAATTGTCTCCAAAGATGGTCGTCTCAGCCGTAATTATGCCAAGCAAAGCTCCAGCTACACCCGCAAAAAAATCGAAATCTAAGTCCGCCGCTGAACCTGTGTTCAGCAGTATCGACGAGGTGCTGGCGGACATCCGCGCTGGCAAAATGGTGGTCATCACCGATGACGCCGACCGGGAAAATGAGGGGGACCTCATCTGCGCCGCCGATAAGATCACGCCCGAAATGGTGAACTTCATGGTGCGTGCCGCTGGTGGCATGCTCTGTGTTTCCGTTGAACAGGCGGATGCACATCGCCTGGGCCTGGACAGCATGGTCGCGCACAACGAGGAGGCGTTCAGCACTCATTTCACGGTCACCGTTGATGCCAAGGCTGGCCTCACCACGGGCATCAGCACCGTGGAACGCGCCGCCACCATCCGCAGTCTGGCCGATCCCGCGACACGGCCCGAGGATTTTGTCCGCCCGGGACACATCAATCCCCTGGTCGCCAAATCCGGTGGCGTGCTGCGCCGTGCAGGACACACGGAAGCTTCAGCCGATCTCGCCCGCCTCGCAGGCTGTCGCCCTGCGGGAGTGCTGATAGAAATTCTCGATCCCAAGGGCATCCCTGCCCGAGTTCCACAGTTGCAAATTTTTGCCAAAGAACACGGCTTGAAGATGGCGAGTATCGCCCAGTTGATCGACTACCGCCGCTCCCGTGAGAAACTCGTCAACTGCGAGGAAATCATTCAAATGCCCACCGATTATGGCATTTTCAATCTTCATATGTATCGCAGCCTGATCGACGGCCAGCATCATCTGGCCCTCGTCAAAGGCACGATCAAAGGTGCTGAACCAATTCTGGTCCGGGTTCACAGCGAATGTCTCACCGGGGATGTTTTTGGGAGCCGGCGTTGTGACTGCGGACCGCAACTTCATTCCGCGATGCAGCAGATCGAAGCCGCCGGTCAGGGCGTCATCCTTTACATGCGCCAGGAAGGCCGTGGCATTGGACTCGAAGCCAAGATCCGCGCCTACAAACTTCAGGAGCAGGGATACGATACCGTCGAGGCCAACCTCAAGCTCGGCTACCCCATGGACCTGCGGGATTACGGCATCGGTGCCCAGATCCTGCATGATCTCGGCGTCCGCAAACTGCGCCTTCTGACCAACAATCCGCGCAAGATTGTCGGCATCAGCGGACACAGTCTTGAAGTTGTCGAACAGGTGCCCATTCAGCCGCCCTCACACCCCGAGAATCAGGTGTATCTCAAGACGAAGAAGGACAAAATGGGGCACCTCCTCAAGTGAGGGCCAAAAAATACAAAAGCGCCCCGGACGGGTCCGGAGCGCTTAAGTGAATTCCCACAGGTGCCGTCTATGATCGAGAGTCCTCGTTCCCAAGGCTCTAGATGGTGGCGGCCTCCAATCTGGCACCGAGTCTTCCTAGAAAGGCATGACTTAAATTGCCAGGTGGAGCAGCCTCCTTAATTGATGCTACGGAGCGGGCCCTATGATCAGGTGTCTCGAACACAGCAGGAAAATTGAATAAATCTGGAAAAGAACGGTGAGGAAATCCCCTGCGCTGAGCATGCCCATTCCGTCTGCCGCGGTCAAGCTTGATTGCGAAAATTTCCCGCATTTTTGCTGCATCCGGGGCGGCAGTTCACCCCCAGAGGCCCAGGAGCAGTTCCTCCGCCTTGACACCAAGCGGAAATTTTTTGCTGTGCGAGTGCTCCTCAATCCCCGCGAACTGCCGCAGAGCTTCGTGGATGTGCTCGGGACGCACCCGCACCCCCTTCTCAGGATCGGTGGCCAGCGACTGAGGATTGAGCGGGACGTGAAATTGCTTCTCATCGGTGGCACCAATCACCCGGTTGCCCTTGATGCCCTGGCCGAGAAACATGATGGAGCCGATGGACCAGTGATCCTTGCCATTGCCAGTATTGTAGGTTGGCGTGCGGCCCATTTCGCTCTGAATGATGACCACCATTTTCTCACGGATTTTCAATTCCTCGGCGCGATGCAGGAAATAGGCGATTCCCTCCAAAAACTCCGGAATAAGTTTCATCTGATCCGTGTCATTGTTGGCGTGGCTGTCGAACTGACCGATGGAGAAATTGGCTGACACACAGACGCCCGCTTTGAAGGAGGCCAGGGCAATTTCAGATTGCGCCGCCATGCGTTGCGGCGGGATGGTGGTGGGAATGAACGGAGTGATGCGCTGCATGGCCTTGGAATTGACCTGCGCGGCGTAGAGCATGTTCTCGGCACGCTCCTGGCGCGGCAGGCGAATCTGGTTGGCCCGCGATGCGTTCTGGTCGGCGAGCGCCTTTTCAATGCGATCCAGTGCAAAATCATCGTGGTAGGGGGAATTCAACTGCCCGGACACCCCGTCGGCGATGGCGATTTTTTGCAGGGAAGGCACGTAGGGAACGCGGGACATGGCCACGATGTTGCCGGTGTTGGAGTAGTTTCCAAACGTCAGGAACGACAACGGACAAGTCGGTCCCTTGCAGGCGGCCACGAGCGCGGCGAAGGTGGGGTAGGCCAGGCTGTCGAGCTTGCCTGTGGCCATGTAGCGCGCACCTGGAGCATGATTGTTCACGGAATAGTCCAGACCGTTCAACGTCAGGATTTCATTTCCAAACTCGTTGAAGAACGCCTCATTGCTCATGCCTCCCTGTTTGTGTTTTTCGGTCGGCGCGAACTTGTGCTGTCCCTTCGTGAGAATGTCGCCTTCCTTGTAGAGGCGGTTGATCTCGCCGATGCCCTTGGGGTCCATGAGGTAGGTGGTGTCCCAGCCCCCGGAGGCATTGAAGACCACATAGTAGGGCCCTTCATACGGGGCTGTTTCGCTGGGTGCGGCCCGGAGCACCGAGGAAAGACCACCCGGACAGGCGAATCCCAAGCCCGTCAGACTGCAGAGTTTGAGGAAATCACGTCTCATGGTTATTCGTAAAGGAATTCGCGCTGGCGTAATAAATAAGTGAGCACCGCACGCCAGGCCCGCACGGTGTATTGGGGGTCGGCGTAACTCTCGTTCGGCAGATCCCGGCGGCAGTGATAATTCTCCTGAGGGTTCGGGTCCTTGCGCTTCGCGGCATCACTTAGGATGCCGGCAAAGAGTTGAAAGGCTCTATCCACGTCCGGAGAATCCGGTGCGTCGTAGCGTCCCAGGACGCGCTGGTGCAGATGCACAATGTTTTTGCGGATTCTCGCATCCGCTTCAGGGGAGGAACCCGGCAGCACATCCGGTTCCACCTCCGGGAACAATCGTCGTTCGGCCGCCGGGCGGGCGAAATCCACCGCGGTTTGTTTACACGCCACATCATTGGCCAGAATCCGCTGGAGCGCCCCCATGGCCCCGCTGGGGTCGGCCGCACGTTCGGTAACTTCATTGGAATCGATGCCTCCGTAGAGCATGGCCATCTGTTCCGTCAGTTCTCCCCACGGTTTGCCAAAAATGGCCGTGATTTTGCGCTCGATCTGTTCCGGTGAAAGCATCCTCATCACTCCGATGTCATCCAGTTCGGCGCGACGTTTTGGATTGGACACTTCGGTAGCCAGACCGTCGGCCCGGTAAAATTCAGAGACCGCCCAATCCTTAATGGCACCTTTCAAATTGAATCCATTCTGAGCGAAATGTGCCGCGATGGTTTCTGACTGCGTGCGTTGCGTCTGATAGGCCCGCCGCTTGGCAGCATAGAGGGGGTCGTTGAGGTCCTTGGGAGGGAGCAGGACTTTGCGGCCCGTGAGCAGGTAATAAACATGCTCCACCATCGCGACGGCGAAGCGAGGATCCTTGGCGGTCCGCTCACCCAGCCATTGCAGCGAACGCCACCGTTGCTCGGCAGGCAGGTCCTCGCCCTCAAAGCCCGCGCCGAACATGTCCGTGAACCAGCCTTCCTTGCGGCGGCCATAGACACCTTCAAATTTCCAATAATCCTGAAACAGGCCTGCCACGGGATCGATGGTCTTGTGGCACACCACACACTCCGATGCCTGCATGGTGGGAATCTCGTATTTTGCGCTAACGGCTGCGGCATCCGACACGCGTGCGGCCAGTTCCAGCACATCGATTCCCAGAAAGTGCTGGAAATACATGCGCGCCCGCAGGCGGTTCCGATTTGTTTCCGTCGTGGGATAACGGCGCAGGTATTGAAAGGTGCTGAGCAAACCCGCGTGCGGATAAAAGCCGGTGGCCGATTCCTGATCATCCAACTTATCGCGCCCGATCAGAGCCTTGAGTTTCACCGGGATGTATTCAAACGGGTCGTCGGGATTTTTGAACTGCGATTTGATTTCCTCAAAGATGCCGTATCCCCGCGCCGAGAAGGGCGTAACCATGATGTAGTCCGCCGTCACAATTTCGGTGAAGGGATGGTCGTTGCGAACGATGTGCTCAATGAGCTTCATTGGTTCTCCCAGCAGGGCCTTGCGGTAGTCATCGTAAAGTTTGTAGCGCGCCTTCTGGCGCTTGTCCTCCGCTTCCGGGATGTGGTTGAGGTCGAATTTCTCACACCAGCCGCGGGTCTTTTCAAAGTGGTCGTAGGAGAGGAGCGTCTCCGCATTGTCCGGGTAGCCGAGCGTGAGGAAGATGTCATTGAACCCCTCCCGCAGCCGATCGTAAAAAGCCTCCTCCTTCATGATGGCATCGAGCAGAGCCGGCAGGGCCGACAAGCCCTGCTGCGCGATGGTGTCCAGCTCAGCCTGGGTTGGCAATCGCCCTGCGAGCGAAAGCGCAAATCGCCGCAATAATTTGCGATCCTCCACCATGGTGATGCCTTCGAAGAATGGGTGCGCGTTTGGATCGTCCAGCGCTGATACCGGAGGCGGGTCGGACTGGGAGTCCAGCCGCCTGACAAACTCCGCGAGCACTCTGTATTCCGACGAATCCGGAGCCAGCACCTCCTCGCCCTCGTGTTTTAATTTTCCAATGGACTTCAGCAGTAATCGAGAGCCACCCTCCTCGCGAACCCTGGCCATTTCCGTAAACGCCGCGCGGTTTCCCTGCATGATTTCCGCCTGTGCCTGTGGCTCGGCCTTTTGGGGATCGCGCAGGAGAAATTTGCTCTCCTCGGCGTCTCCGCCCGCCTTGTGACATTTTAGACAGGATGCGGCCCCAACCTTGGCCCATAGCTCCCCGGCAAAATAATCATCCATCGCCGTGCAGTTGTAGGGCGCAGGTTCGCCGCCCTGTCCATTTGGAACGAGGTATCCCAGCGCGGTCAGCGCGGAGAGAGGCCAAATAATTCCACGAAACATGGGTTCATAATAGTCCCCGGCACAGCGCCTACAAGGGAAGGCCAATGCGAAAGCGCGGAATCTCTGTGGGGAGCGGGAGTCTTTTGCATCGCAATCTGATTTGAACGATGCATGCTGGGAGGCATGAAATTCATCCATGGTTTTGCCGTTTTGCTTTATGGACTTGCGAACGCCAATGCGGCGGACTGGCCGGCGTGGCGCGGGCCTCATGGGGATGGGCTGTGTGATGAGACTGGTTTGCCCATGCATTGGAGCGCCACCGAGAACCTTGCCTGGGCCGTGGATTTACCGGAGCGTGGGAATTCCACGCCGGCGGTCTGGGGAGAGCAGGTTTTCATTACCCAGGCGATTGAAAAGGAGGGGCGGCGGATGGTCTGGTGCTTCGATAGGAAGACTGGAGGCAAGCTTTGGGAGGCTGGCACCACCTACACGGAGGCCGAGGCCACCCACGCGATGAATCCTTATTGCGCCGGATCGCCGGCAACGGATGGCGAGCGGGTGATTGTAAATTTCGCCTCAGCGGGAGTGTTTTGTTTTGATCTGAAGGGCAGGGAAATCTGGCATCGGGATCTGGGGAAATTGTACCATATCTGGGGAAATGGAGCATCGCCTGTGCTGGCGAACGGACTCTGCTATTTGAATGTTGGGCCAAGTGAAAAGGTGAAACTTGTCGCGCTCGACAGCAAGACCGGCGCAACCGTCTGGGAGCGCGAGGAACCCCGGCAGGCGGTGCCGGGAACCCAGCCGGATTTCTACGGATCGTGGAGTGATCCGCTGCCGCGGACGATCGATGGAAAGCCGCAGTTGATCATGAGCTGGCCGTTGAGAGTCTCCGCCATGGAAGCGATGACGGGGAAGGAGATTTGGACCTGCCAGGGACTCAATCAGCTGGTGTATACTTCGCCATTACTGTCGGACGGCATTGTCGTCAGCATGGGTGGTTACAATGGCATGGCGCTGGGTGTGAAAGTTGGCGGCCAGGGGGATGTAACGGAATCGCACCGCCTGTGGCATCATGCAAAGTCTCCGCAGCGCATTGGATCCGGGGCGATTCATGCCGGCCACATTTTCATTTTAAACGATCCCGGCGTGGCCCAATGTTTTAATCTCAAGACGGGAGAACAGCTTTGGCAGGAGAGGCTGCAGGGTCCCGCCGCCACCGGCCAGAACTGGTCATCCCTGGTCATCAGCGAGGGGCGTTGTTACGCGGTGAATCAGGGAGGCGACGCCTTTGTCTTCAAGGCCAGCCCCCAGTTCGAACTGCTGGCAACAAACTCCATGGGGGAAACGGTTATCGGGTCGATGGCCGTTTCCGACGGACAATTGTTCATTCGCGGCTACAAGCATTTGTTCTGCGTGGGCCGGAAATAGCCAGCCATCAATCTACCGGCGTAATCTGGCAAAAGGAAGGAAGAATCTCCGTGGGGCGGCGGCTGGATTAACATTCAGGCTGAACTGACCGGGCTGGAGTTCAACGCCCAGGCCACTGACTTCCGTGAAGCCAAGGAGATTGGTCGAGTCCCGGAAACCAATATCGACAAAGCTCGAATAGAGCGCCGGCCAGTTCACACACACGCAGAGTTGTGATGGGCCGGACGGGTAGCCCATGCGCAGATTCGTGAGGGCCATGAGCACCGGGGCAACGCCGGGTGAACTGGAGGGATCAGTGGGGACCGTGCCTTCGAAATATTCTTGCAGAAGGCTGTAGGCCGAACCGTCGCGCTGATCCAACCCTCCATAGCTCAGGGTTCCAAAGTGGCGTAATTCCCAGGCGTCGCTCAGGAGATCGTTGTCGCTGTCCGCATCCGCGAAGGTCCAGGTGATGGTGTGATACACGAAGGCCAGGGGTTCGATGCTCGCAAAACCGCCCACGGTTGGAGTATCCGAGAAGAAGGTGACCAGCACCTCGTCATCCACCTCGGGGAGATTATAAAACCCGGTCATGAAGGGCAATCCCGACGGGGTGATGAGCGCGAGCTGGGAATCATCCGCTGGGTTGGTGAGCAACCAGGGATTGCTGCCGTTCGCGGTAGTGCGGCGAAGGGTGAGGCTCTGCACAGGACGGGTCGGGGGTGTGTTGCGGAGGGTTTGCAACTGATTCCAGGTGGTGGTGATTTGCGTGTTCGTTTCCGAAACGAAGGGCCGGAAAGCGGCGGGGATGACTCCGGTGCGAACATAATTGCGCAACGCATCCAGCGGTCCGTCGGACGTTCCCGAGGGATAAGCGGCGTAAATTTCGCGGGCAATGCGCTCCGCACGGGTCTTGGTGGCTATGTTCAGTCCGTCAATATGCCTCAGGACATTGAGCATCCGGTAGCGTGGATCATTGGAGTTTGCGGGATTGGCCGTGCGCAGCGTGGAGGCATCATCGCGATGGTGCGAGCGGTCCGCTCTGTCCCGCGCCCGGTCGGGCGTGAGGGAGAAGCGTTGTAAGGGATCGCCGCCGAGGATGACGCCGAAATAAGTGGTGGCGATTTCCTCCAGTATTAATGCGCGCAACGTGGTTTCAGGAGTGATCGTGATTTCCATGTAGGGGCGGGCAAAGGTGCTGGTGGCGGCCTGGAATTCGGAGATCCAGGCTGTGGCGCTGCGGGTTCCCGTTGGTGAGGCGCCCCAGGTCGGATCATCCTGCAGTGGGCCCCAGGTGCTGTTGGTAAATTGGGGCCCGACGGATTCGACAGCTCCCTGCAATGGGAAATTGGTGGAGCCTTCCCGGAAGTTCGAGCCGCCCCAACTCCAGATTTCATTGATGACCTCCTCGCCGTTGGTGGTGCCGTAACTCCACGATTCCTGGGGCAGGCTGGGCACGATGGCCAGCATTTCGCGGCCGCGCAGCACGCCGCCGACGACAGGGTTGACGGTGAAGTGAGGGGCGGTGCGGGCCAGGGCAAAGCCGGTTTCAGGTGAAAGGTCGCGGAGGGTGAATTTTGAGGTTCCTCCCGCTCCCACGGTTCCGCTTCCGAGAATGGTTCCGGCGGGATCACAGACGTGCACCGCTGTTCCCAACTCCACAGTGCCATCGGCAGTGCCGTTGACGAGGCGGGGTTGGGGTCGCACTTTTACCACGGGCGCTGTGGCGGGGGTGGGTTGCAGACTGGGCTGACTGGAGGCGAGGTTGGGATTCGAGCCGTTTTCTATTTCCGTGAGGTCGGAGTAACCATCGCCATCGCTGTCACTGCCGCCCGCCGGATTCAGCCCTTTGGCAATTTCGACGAAATCAGGCAGGCCATCGCCGTCCTGATCCTGGCGCGCTGGGGTCTTGGTAAAAGTGTAGGTGGCGCGCTGCACCGGAGCGGCATTGGTGGCTGATATAACGTAATACTCCAGGCTGGTATCGCTGATCAGCCAGGGGGCGCTGCCGGCGGACCAGGCCGCAAAAGCCGCCGTGGGTGTGGTTCGGTAATAAACCAGCGAACCACCGTTGAGTCCGCTGAACTTGATTTGAATCGCGTGGTCGTAAGCACCGGGGGTAGGGGAGAGGGTCACGGTGTCCGGCAGGGCACCGAGGGTGGATTCAAATGTGTAGAGCGAAAACTGCGCGTGCAGTTGGTTCGCGGCCGTGGCCGGGGCGCTGGTGGGTAGCGTTCCGACGCTGACCGCCGAGGACGCGCCAATGCCCTGGGAACTGCCAACGAAGTCAGCCGTCTGACCGGTGACCACATAGGGTGCCACGCCAGGGACACTGATGCCAGTGGACCAGTCGTTGGAACGGAAAGTGCGCAGAAGTTCCGGATTGGCCGTGCGAAAGAGCGGGGATGAGAGGATGAAAAGATTCGCGTAAATATCGAGACTGTTGAGCACCGGAAGCATCATGGTTGCGCCCTGCACCCAGCCTGTACCGAAGTTTGAAAATGGAACGATGGCTGTCGGGGACTGGCCGGCAGCGGGGGCGTAGAGGAGATGAAACGCATTTCCAGGCAGGGGCAATAGCCCGACCAAAACCCCGGGCGCTCCAGTGACGCTGACCGCCAGCGGGGCGCTGAATCCACCCGCCAGCGTGTAACCATAGATGGAGAGCGCTCCACTGGTGCTCCTGACGAGAAGCCGCCCGCCTGCCGGGCTGTTAATGGGAACGATTTCCGCAACGGGCGATGGTGAGTTGAAGGCAGCCGCAGCTGCGAAAATCCACCCGCCACCATTGGGCAGAACGCGCCGCATGGTGAGCACCGTAGCCCCGCTCTTGTAGAACACCACATCCGTCGTTGTCCCCTCAAGTCCTGCTGCGATCCAGGACGTGCCCTGTGGCAGCGCCGACGCCGTCAGGGCGACCACTGGATTTCCTCCTGTGAGAGTCCAGGCCCGGAAGGTGTCAGTGGCCCCGCTGGCCTGGAGGTAACCGAAGATCTGCGCAGCGCCGGAGGCCGGAAGGAAAGGGTTTCCCTCGCGCACCGCGCCATCGGCAACGTCCTCATTATCCAGCAGGGTGATCGCTCCCGAGTTCACCCGAAATTGTTTCAACTCGACGAGATTGGCACCATCCAAAACACTCACAAGCGCCACGTCATCCTCCGCCGTGGGTACAGCGCCGGGAATGTCCAGGGCACCGAGCAGGCTGGTGCCGATGCCAACGGAGGAGGTCTGAACTTTGGGCTCGGTGTAGGTGGTCGTCACCGGCGTGAGCACATGGAAACGATTCTGGCCCGGTGCCGTGACGGCCAGGCTGGTGCTGGCGATGCCATTCATTTTCCCGACCGCGGCTCCCGAAACATCCGTCATGCCCGAGGGCCTTCCCTCCGCGAAAGTGACCGCACCTGCCGGGGACGTGTAACCGATCCGGTAGAGGCCCGTCGATTTGTCAATCAGCAGGACATCCTGCTGGCCATTGCCATCGAAGTCCCCAAACGAGGCGAATCCGGCGGTGTGCTGATAGACGAAATTTCCTGCCAGCGAGAGAACCGCTCCCAGTTGGAGCAAACTCAGGGTGAAGAAAAGGCGGGCTGTTTTCATGGGCGGCGATGGGTTGCGGTTGAGAGTTCGCTTCATGGCACTTGGACTTCGTTGGTGACGATAACGCGTTCGATCTCCTTGTTGGTTCCAAACCTGACGAGGAGGTATTTGTATTTCGCCCCCTTGATGACGGGCTGCCGGTCCAGCAGCATCATGTCGTGGTCCGAACCCGGGAGCGTGCGGGCGAGGCCGGTGTCATCCATGTGCATGGGCAGCAGGAAAGGGTCCACGATGATGGTCTGACCAGCCTCCTCCTTGTTGGCGATCTGCTCCATCATGGGCCCGCATTGCACGATATCTCCCGGCACGATGGGGAATGCCAAACTCGGAACCTGTACGCGGTAAAGCACCACTGGAAGGATGCAACCCTCCCCGCCAAGCTTGCCTGCAAAGGCCTCCTCGGCCTTCGCCACCTCGTCATTGCAGTAAAGGTAGGTTTCAGGATTGTTAAAGGTGCTGATGCGACCCGACCATGGATCTGTGGGCTGGTTGTCATTGAAGAATACCGTGGAGCCGGCGTTGTGCTGCGGGTCGGAATATTCGCCAATGCGAACCGCGTTGAACCGCCAGGGCAGAAACCGGGCGATGTTGACGTGAATGGCACTGATGCCGTGATTGAAATCCGCCTGCGGTGGGAGACTGCGCGCGGGCCAGGGCACGGAATTTCCCAGTGGCAGCGTCTTGAGCGACCAGGTGAAACTTTCGACATTGGAAAACTGGCCGACGATGCGCGAGTCGAAAGCTCCCTTGCCCACCGCGCGGACCAGAACGGTATACACATCTTTGGCGGAGACTGGGAGCACATATTCAAACTCGGGCGTTCCGCTGATGCTCACGTGCCTGGCCACGGCTGTTTCGAAGATGGAGAAATCCAGCCCCTCAGTTCCTGTGACATCGGTGATCATGTTGGGATGCGTCACCAGATCGGATGAAAGACCCGAGCCAGTTGCTGCAGAACCGCCACCTTTGCGCGCGACCCAGATTTCAAATCGTTCCACGCCCGGCGTCGCGCAGAACCAACGGACTTTCATCTGCGAGGATCCCGGGAGGCCTGCGGAGGTAAGATCCTCCAGCATGGGAACCGGCAGGAAGGCGGCATCTCCGCTTTCGATGCAGCCTTGAGGCACCAAAGGGCTGGCGTTGCTATTTTTATCAAAGAGCTGCAGCAAGTAGCAGAGGGAACTCACCGTCACTGGCGGGTTCTTGTCCTTCCACGTAACCGTGGCAGCGCCGGTATAAAATCCTGCATCCACCAGCGTCTGCGGCCCTCCATCCACCGTCCGATATACTTTGAATTCCGTGCTGGTGAGAGTGGGTGTAAACTGACCGCAGGGGTCCAGCAGCACGCCCGTGGTGGGATCAACCACAATGTGCCGGCCCTGGCATTGGCCGATGGGCATCAGCGTCTGCGGTGCAAAACTTGCCGTCCATTTGACCTTGAGTCGAGAATCCACCGCCGGACTGGGCGAATCCAGGTTGCTCTGAACCCAGCCACTGACGAACCCAGAGGTGGTTCCAACCCGGCAGCGGAAGCTCAGGTTTCCAAAATATCCCGGGATGTCACGGTCCAATTCCGCCCGGAGATTCCCCGCATTGTTGCGAGCGAAATTCGCCCTGCCCAGAGCCACATAGGCAGACAGGTTCTGGCCGGGTTGGGACATTACGATTTGAAAATCAGCATAGGCCAGTCCCTGACTCACGGAACTGGTGCAGGCCAGACGCACATGCCCCAGATCATCTGACAGGCCGGGTTCCTGGAGTTGGGCATAATCATTCCAAACCAGATTAAGCTGGCGGCATGGCGTAAGAATTGTGCCATTAGCACCTTTCGGACCGGAGCGATCCCGCAGGACACCCCAGATGGGCCCGGAGTTGCCGGAGACGTTTTTACAGAAGCTGCCGTCCACGGCCCGGACTGTATAGAAATACGTTTTACCAGCGTCCCCTGGCAGACCTGGAGGAATGTAGGCGGCTCCATTGTCCGTGCCTCCGCCCCAGTCAGCCCAGGCTGGCGTGGGTGTGGTTCCGTTGTCCACAAATGTAGTCTGGGTGCCGGGTAACATCGCGACGAGATTTTCATCAGGTTTGTTCTGGGCGGGGTCGATGTGAGGCATGCGTGCTGCCTGGGATGCCGAAGTCCAGCGATACACCAGGAAGGCCGACACGGTTTCCCCGGCGGGCAGGGCGGGCATTTCCCAGGCCAGTTCGAATCGCTGCACGTCCAGTTTGGTAGTGTTGTTGAAATGCGTTACGCTGCGCACGTGGACCTGCACGGGCACGGGAGGAGGCAGGCGATCGCAGATCCTGACGTAGGTGCCCGCCGAGCAGCTTCCGGTCTGGCCGAGTAAATCACGGGCGGCAGTGAAGTAGTAGAACTCCTGGTTGTCGGTGAAGGGGACGCCGGCGGGTTGGAAGACTCCATTGTCGTCGATGAAAAATGTGGTGGTGGGATCGAGAGTGAAATTTGCGATGTCCGCCGCAGTGAACGTTTTGGAGGGCATGATGGGGGAGGTGTTGACGCGGCGGGCGAGTGCTTCCGTCAGCAGGGTCGACGCATTGGCCGGGGGCGTGGTGTTCCATCCCCGTGCGATGGCCCGGGCTTTCGGGACGCGGTAGAGATCGAAGCCGTTGATGAGGGGCGAGAGATCCAGCAGAGTATCCGGAATGAACCAGCGCAGGGAGACATTCAAATTGGCCTTGGGACTGGTGTCGGGAACTTCCACCGGCGCTCCGGGCGCCGGTAGCGTGACCGGCGCGGCGGGGTTGACGGTGGCGCGACCCAGCACGCCCCGGTCAGTTTCCGTGGTGGAATCGAAATCGCGAAATTCAAAAGTAAACGCGGACGCCGAGGGAAGCTTGTCGGTGCAGGCGAGGCCCGCGGCGAATCCGATGGCGGGATGCGTGCGCGCCAGCAGCACGAGCTGGCGTTGCTTGTCGGGATCGGTTAGGGAACTGCCGATTAGCGCCGCCAGTTTCTCGCCAATGGTCGAGGTTCCGGGAGCGGTTCCAACGAGGTCCGTCAGCATGCCATCGAGTGTTGCGAGGTTTTCGCCCATCAGCACGGCCTGCGGCAGCAGAGAGGTGATGAGGCGGGCGTCCGTGGTGGGCAGCAGGACTGTTTTACGAGTGAAGGAGGATGCGGAGGAAGCGGCCCCGGCCTTGCGGTAGATGGCGATTTTCCGATCCTTGGTCAGCGTGAGGTCAGTGGGTTCCAACACGAGATAGGCATAGTGATTGGACGAAATGGATTTGGTGATGCCAGCGCAGATGACTCCCTTGTCCAGGGCGGTTTGTGCAGGCAGCAATCCCTGCCCCAGAATTGTGGACATGAGGATCAGCGTCCAGCGGGAAAATTTTGGCGAAATGGGAGGCTTCATGAGAGTCGAAAGTTGCATTTAATAATCCACGTCCCAACCAGCGGCATCGGTGTAGGTGAAACCGACGGTTTTATCAAAGGACAGACAGAAGGGACATTTCCCAACCTCGCCAAAAAGCCTTCCGGTGCCGGCGAAATTAAAGACGCTGCCGCTCTTCACTCCTGCGAGCGAAACTTCCCCGCCGATTGTTAGCGCGCAGAGGGCCTCGCCGGTGACGCCAAGCGTCATGCGCCCTCCATATTCGGGCACCACACTGTTATAGAGCACCCCGGCCCCGGCCTTGCCGCTGATGTTAAACAGACAGGTTCCCGTGCCGTAGATGGGAAATTCACATTCCCCGTAGGCATAGATGCCACTGAAGGGCATGCTGACCAGCGGGGCGATGAGTGGATCGATCATGGTCAGCGGATCGGGATCGCAGGTTGTGCCCACGAAGAAACCACCGGCGGCAGAGTAGCTGCCAAACGTCATCGCCACCTTGGCCCCTAGATAATTTTCCGTGCCCCCAAACATCGCGGCAGCGCCGAGTTCGGTGATCTTGAAGGTTTCGTAATTGATCTCCCCCTCCGTCATTTCGAAACTGCCGCCCAGGCCGATGGGAAGCCCGCTGCTGTTCAGGGCAAACTTCGTTTCCACATCCATCCGGATCTCGCTGCTCATGAAGGTGAGGCCGAAATCCTTGACCCCAATGGTCACCTCCGTGGCGTCCACGCCCGCCGCCGTGCAGAGGCTGCCGGATCCTCCGTCCGAGTCCAGTTCCTTGATCTCCAGATAGGCATGCAGAATGAAGGGCTCATCAAGATTGAACTGAAACTCTCCATCGATATGAAGGAGATCAAGGCTGTCGGCATTGAAGTGCGCATAGCCCTCGAGGGATCCTGCGCCGATCTTGCTTGAGATGTCGCCGAGCATGTCGTCGATGCTGGAATCCAGCTCCGCCAGCACTGGAGTCAGGGCGTCGCGGATGGCCTGGTTGACCGTGGCGAAGGCGGAGTCGACGGCCTGGTTGAAGGATTGTTGAACATCGTAGAGGCGTTCCTTGACCGCCTGCTGCACGCTGGCAATGAGATCGGTCGCGTAGAGAGCATCGCGGATCTGCTGGCGAATGTCCTCCTTCCATTCTGAAGCAAGCGAGGTCAGTTCTGAAAGGTCGATATCTGGCACATCGACGATGAGTTGCACCTGCACGTCCAGCGTCGCGGAGAGTGCATCAAGGCTCGTCGTGGCCGAGGCGGTGGTGAGGATTTCCCGCAGGGCGCTGACTAGTTCCCCGGCGGCCTGAACCTGCGTCTGGACTTCCACGACGATGTCGTAAATGTCATCGATCGTGGCACTGATGGTATCCAGGGTCGGCTCCAATTCGGCGAGCACGTTTTTGATGGAGTCTTCTATTCCCGAGTCCACGGCGATGGTGGAAAGCAGGTCGACAAGCGCCTTGGCCAGCAGGGTCAGGGCTTCGCGTTCACCGGTGGTGCCATTTTTCGCCAGGAGGCCCGCCGCCGAAGAGGCCAGCGGGGTGCCATCGAAGTCGGCGAGGGAAATGCTGGCGGGATCAACGCTGAGAATTTGGGTGACGCCCTTCAAGCCCTTTTTGATCCGTTCCAGGCGGACGTTCAAATCAGCCAGCAAATCCTGCGCGGCGTCCGTACCATCGACGAGCTTTTGAATGCGCTTGGTGAGGTTGTCGGCATTGGTGACGAAATACTGGTGGATTTTTGTCTTTGCCTGCGTCCTGAAAACGACCGGATCCGTCACCGTGATGGACCTGATATCGTCGATCAATCCGCAGAGCCACGAATCCGTCACCCGCTGCAAGGCATCATCGACCATCGCCTCCGCCTTGTCCTCAAGCATGGTGCTGAATTCATCCACGGCGGTGTTGAGACCGTTGAAGAGTTTGTCGCCCTGGGAGGTGACCCAGGAGGAACCAAAATTTGTCGCTTCATCCAACGCGGTGAAGGCGAGGTTGGCAATGCTGATGCTGGGCAGGTCACCGTATTGAACTCCGAACTCCAATTCGGCGTTGTTGGCGCTGAGGTAGGTGAGTTGATGCTCGGCATTGAGGACGAGCAAATTCAGCGGGGGCAGCGGAACGCCCGCGAAGTCCCGCGTAGTGCTGTTCCACTTGCAGGGGTAGTCGAAGTTGATCAGGCCGCCCAACCACGATTGTTGCGCGCGTGGGAGCCATTGAGTGGTGGTGTTGTTGCCGGCGCGGTAGGTTTCCGTCGTGACTCCCCCCACATTCCATGGGAAGCCCGCATTTTGTAGATCGAAAAGCACCGACGTAAAGGGATCCCCAGAGCTGTCCGTCCACCCATTGGTCGGCCATCCGCCCATGAGATCAAGCATGGCCGAGGAGCTTTCGCGGCAGCGGGTGTGCATGTTCACCTGCATGTCCTTAAAGAACGGCACATCCAGCGTTCCGAAGAAATTCCAGTAACCCACCCCGGAGGAATCACTGCCCTTGTCGGGGTTGTTGAAGTAGCCCAACTGGGCGGGCATAAATGTGTAAGTCTCCCCGGTTGGGCCGTCGAAGGTCATCAGACTGGGGAGCGTCAACCGCGTGGGCACACTGTCTGCCACGGTGGAGGAGGGATCAGCGGGGACTGCAAAATTTCCAGTCGGGAGGATTCCCAACTGTCCGCTCAAATCCTCCGTCACATGCGCGACATGGGCTTGAAATCCCAGCACAAATGTGGTTCCGGCACCGGGATCGCATTCATTGGTCGCCACGAATTCCGCGCTGTAGGGAGTGATGGGTGCGTCCCAATAGGCAAAGGTTTTGGTATCCACACCCGGCGGGACATCCAGTTTGAAGGAGTCGAGCATGCCAAGACAGGTGAAGCGCAATTCCGTAAATTCGAAATCCTCGTCCACCGGAGCGGGGATCGCCATGGCCCCGTCGGCGCGACTTTCCTCCATTTCATTCGACAGGAAGGAAAAGCCAAAGGAGTCGAAGGTGAATGCATAGCCCCCCAAAACTGCCGAGCCGGGGAAGCCGCCGGCGGGGGCTTCGTGGATGCCGGTGACACCACTCCAGCGGGCGTAATATTTTGATCGGGTCGTCAGCGAATAGGGACCCACCACGCTGTCCTGCAGGGTGCTCTGGCCCTGGAATCCAAGCGGCGTGCAGCGGAAGTTGACACCGGCATAGTCCGCATTGCCGGCCTCGTATCCCGCACCGTCCGGTCGTTCGGGGCTGGCCAGATCGGCGGGATTGAAGCCGCTCAGAAGGAGCACCGAAGCGCCATCCTCATCGGCCAGGGCATTTTGATCGCCGCGGAGAAAGGTGCCCGCCATCAGGAAATTCGCCGTCGTGAAGGGAGTGGTGACGGCGTGCGCGAAATCATCGGTGGTGGGGGCGGCTCCGGTGTTGGCATCAATGGCCCCCCATTGCAGCGAAGGCATCGTGGGAGTGCCTGGAAATTGAATGCCACCGTCGGCGGTCATTTTGTAATTGGCGGGCGTGACGGTGACATCGCCGTATTCCTCGCCCCCGCAGCCGTCGAGCACGGCCTGCGCGCAATGCTGCCCGTAGAGCAGGTAGGCTGGCAGCACTCCTGTGAATCCGCTCAGCGTGGGATTGATGAGGTCGCCCGCCAGGTTGATGAGGCCGGTGTTCCAGACCAGTTCCGTATTGTAGGGGAAGTGGGTTTCCACCTTGTTGTAACCACTTGCGAGTGTGCCGCTCATTTCCCCGCCGTTGCTCACGCCCGTATTCCAACGGGCATTGCTGATGGCGGTGACGTGGTTGTAGACGTGGTCGTTGGACTTTTTCACCATCATGTCGGGACTGACCGCCTGCGCACTGAGCCAGTCCAGCAGCGGCTGCCGGATGGAATAGGCGGCTTGCACGAGCCCGGGGCCCGCCTGGAATTCACCCAGCGCGGTGTCCCAGGTCAGTTCAGGGCAACCGATGTAGAGCGGTTTGGTTTCTTCACACAGAAAGAACGTCCCGGGCGTCGAGGACAGCACGACGTTGGGCACGCTGGGGGCCAGGTTGGAGCCCAAATCGACGGGTCCAAACGTGACGTAACTGTCGAGAATGTTGGAAGTGCGATTGGCCGCCCAGCCAACGCCGACGGGCAGGCGGGCCTGGATTTCCGAAAGATGTGCGCCGGTGCTGTCCAGGGTGATCGTCCCGCTGCGGTTGAACGTGACTCCGTTGAGGGCACTGATGCGGACGAGGGGATTGGCGGGATTGAGGATCGCGGATGATCCTGCCCGGCACGTGGCAACTCCGTTATCCACTGAGACACTGATGGCCCCGCTGTAGGTGTGATTGGGATAACCCGGGAGCGATCCGGCACCCGCAGTGATGACGAGGTCCCGGTTCACCGGGTTGCCCGGAATATAGACAGTGGGCGGCCCGGGCACATTGGAGGTTACGGAGGTGAAATTGGTGACGATGCTGCCAAAGTTCAACTGGCCGCTCATGTGGATGAACAGCTGGTCAACGGAATCAGACTGCCCGGTTTTCCAGTCAACCGTGGTTGGATTTTCCAAGTGCTCGATGCTGATGGAAAACTTGGAAGTGTAATTGTCCTGCACGGCAGTGGGATCGAACTGCATGGTGAGTGATCCGGAAGCGGTGGCGGGTGCCGGAGTTGCGCCACCGGTATTGGAACTCACCCCAAGGGTGGTGGTAGTATTCGTCCACGTGCCCGCAATCAGACCCGGACCGGGAGTCTGGGTCACCGTGTTGTTGTTAAAGCGCAGGCTGATGGAGTTGCCCACCGGCGGGGTGGTCCAGCCATCGTAGCGATGCAGCGTGTAGTTCACCGTTACTGGCAGTGAGGTTTTCGTGGCGTCCGTTTCCAATAACCAATCGCGATCCACCGTCACCGAGTCCACCACGGCGAGGACATTGAGCTTGCTGTCGGTGGCAACGGTTCCGGTGAAATGAAGATACTTGTGCCCGGTTGGCCGGGTTTGATTTGCCACCGTGGTATTGCTGGTGGTGTCGATGACAGTCATTTTTGCCCGGTAGAGCACTCCCTGAGCCAGGTTGGTGGTGGGGGTGATCTGCCCGTTCACCGTCCTCAGGCCGACGACATTGGCTCCGAGCACCGTCGATCCAGTCCCAACTACTGCATCCGATGGATCCAGGAGGGACCAGTTCACCTGGTAGCTCGAGTTCACCGTGAAGTTGATCTCGGACGTCACCGCGATGTAGTGTCGGTTGGTCGTGGCGTTGCCATCCGTGGCATCCGCATCAATCAGATAGCCCGGTGAGGTGTAGGTGACGCTGAAGGAGTTGATGGTCGCCTGGGCAAAGGCCGATCCAGCGGAGATTAATGCAAGTAACAGAATGGTGGGCAGTAGTCTCATGGCAAAGGCAGCGGTAGTGAATTCTCTCCGGCATGTTGCTACGAAAACGAAATTCGAACAATCTAATTTTGAACCCAATTTGATTGCAACAGGCAGCAGGGTGCGTGCCTGCGGACGGCTCGATTTTGCGGATCAGCAGTTCAGAAATTTCCCAACTGAGGGAAGGTGTTTCATTGCGGAATGGGATCGCTGCGTTTGATCGGGGTGCCTTCCCAGATGGCCTCATCGCTGGCCTGATCATACGTCAGGATGCGGTTGGCGCTGCCGGGGGCCGGGGGAAGGCTGATCCTTGGGAGCCATTTTTTATGCTCTGCCTTGATAAGGTTTAAGGAGGGATTCGATGCGAGATTGGTCCATTCGTTCGGGTCCTTTTCCAGGTCGTAGAGTTCCTCACTGTTGTCCGCATAATGAATATAGCGATAGCGCACGCTGCGAATGGAGTGGTTGCCCTGATTGTGGGTGGTGATGGCCGGACGGGTGCGTTGGGCATTGGGATCCCTGAGTTGGGGAAGCAGGCTGAGTCCTTCCAAATCGTTGCGGGGCGTTAGTACACAGAGATCGATGAGAGTTGGGTAAATATCGAGCAACTCTGCGGGCCGGTCTGTGCTGGCGCCTTTGTTGACGCCCGGCCCGGCGAAGATCAGGGGGACGTGGGTGATGCGTTCCCATAGGGAGTTTTTGCCAGTGATTCCCTTTTCGCCCAGATGCCATCCGTGGTCACTCCAGAGCACGATGAGTGTGGTGTCGGCGATTCCGGCGGCGTCCACGGCATCGAGAATGCGGCCGACCTGCGCGTCCACGAAACTTGTGCAGGCCAGATAAGAGCGGACGAGATTGCGCCATTGGTGGTTTTCCTGCAACCAGTCCAGCCGGGGTTCCGGCAATTTCCAATGCAGATACCAGGAGAAGTGCGGGGTGTCCGCGCGGTCGTCTGGTTTGATGAGCGGGAGGACGCTGTCGTCATCGGGGATGGGGTCGAACCATTTCTGTGTGGCGTAGCAGGGGACGTGCGGCAGGAAGAATCCTGTCGCGAGGAAAAACGGCTGGTCGGCAGGAGCCGACTTGATCTGGTCGATAGTCCAGGTGGCGATTTTATAATCGCCCTTGTCCTCGTCCTGATGTGGGAAGACCCCCCAGTCCATGGCTGGATGGTCGCCCATGGGAGTGGGGCCGATGAGTTTTTTCTCAGGCTGAACTCCCACGCCTCCGGCAGGTCCCCACACATCGAATTCCCGCGCCTGATCCTCCGGACCACCGGGACCCGCATGGTAAATTTTTCCACAGGTCAGCGTTCGGTAGCCATGGGCTTTGAAATGCTGCGGTAGCGTGACGCGATCCTTTAATGCCGGTACCGTGCGGAACCATGGGGCGAGTCCATAGATGCCGGTCGAGCTTGGGCGCAGGCCCAGCATGAGGCTGGTGCGCGAGGGATTGCAAAGCGGTGCATTGCAGTGGGCGTTGCGGAAGAGGGTTCCGCGGGCGGCGAGCCGGTCGATGTTGGGAGTCCTGGCCTGGGGATGCCCGCCCAAAGCGCCGATCCAGTCGTTTTGATCGTCGATCGCAATGAAGAGGACATTCGGCTTTCGTATCTCCGCAGCATCATTTTCAGTGCACAAAACGAGCACGAGCAGCATGGAGTGGAGAAAGGATTTCATGGGTAAGTACGGGCCGCTGGCAGGCTGATGCATCGGGCGGTTATCGACGATCCGCAATGCGTCAGTTTTCCCTGAGAAGGAAGCGGAAGAATTGACGCTCCGAAGATGCGGGGCCGGTAAAATTCACTGACCCTGTGGTCGTGGGCAGCCCACCATTTCCCGGCATGTCCCAGAGCTGCCAATTGCCCAGATCGGTGGAGGTCTCGATCTGGCAGGAACGATTCGCCGGCAGGGTGGCGCTGAGCGTGACGGCATTCCCCTGGAGGAGAATGGAGGGTGTGAATAATGAGGCTGCGTTTTGCGGAGCGGTATTCGCCAGGAATTCCTCGTAGTTGGAATGGCCGTCGAAGTCTGCGTCAAACTGGGGTTCTCCGATCGCGCTGACAGACGAGCCAAATTGGGCCAGTCGCCACTGGGCGTAGGTTTGTTGCGCGGGCAGGGCGGTGCTGATCCATTCGGTGAGCAGGGAGATGGCTGACTGGTCGAGTTCACTGCTGCCGAGCGGGGGCATGCGGGTAAATCCGTTGGTCAGGGAAACGCGGCTCAGCACTATGGAATTGGTGGGATCGCCGGGAACGATCAGGCGATTCAAGATGTCTCCACCGCTGTTGGTGGCGGCACCATGGATGAGCAACGTCTCTGTGAGCGTCAGAGGAGCCCGTCCATCCCAACTGGCGGGAGCACTGCCTCCACTTCGATGACAATTGGCGCAATTGACATCGAGATAAGAACGGACGCGGGTCTCCAAGGGGAAGGCGGTTTCCGTGGGGCGGAGATGGCGGGGGAGCAGGTTCGGGGAGACCGGGGTGTTGGAAAAATATCCAGCCTGCGTGAGCAGGTCGAGTTGGTTGCCGGTGAATCCGTTGATATTCGCACTTAAATTGAGCTGGCGGGTGTTGAACGAGAGTGCGTGGCCTGCGGCGGGATTGTGGCAGGTCAGGCACTGGCTGCGGCTGGGAATGCGGTAGTTCTGGATTCGCGGAATGCCATTTTCGATGACATTGATGGGAAAATCCGCTCCCGCATCGGCGACGATGGTGGCTTCGGTCTGCGCTGGGTTCCAGCGGTAGCTGACGCCGTAACTGCCGGTGGAATTTTTTACCAGCAAACGTGTTTCGATGCGCTGCGCTGTGGCGGGATTGCCGCGGGTGGTTTCGAGATCGAAGTGTTTCACCCAAATGGTGCCTTCGGGATATGTCCAGGCGCCCTCGCGTGTGCAGGTCATGGTGCCCAGGGCATCCGGCACGATAAACCAGCGTCGTTTGATGGCATGATCACTCCAGAAGGAAAGGTTCGGCGTGTAGGGCAGCAGGCCGGGCGCAGGCGAAAGCGTGGAGAGGTCGGCAAAGAGATTGGTCGCGCTCAAGGTGGCGGGAAAATTGCCGGTATCGGTTCCGGCGATCAGCCGCAGAATCCGATTTTCCTGAATATCGACCATGAGGACATCGCCATTGGAAGGATCTGCGTGAAAGGCCACCTGGCCGGCATCGCCGGTGAGACGCTCGATCGTGGTCTGCGCTCCATTTCTCCGCAACGCCCAGAGGTTTCCATCCTGGTAATCGCCGAAAATGTAGGTCCCCGTGAGAGCAGGTAAATTCGCCCCTCGGTAAACGACGCCGCCGGTCACCGAGTGCCCCTGAAATGGTCCGCTGCCGCTGGAATATTCGTAAAGCGGGTTGGTGTAGGTGAAGCCCGGCAGGGCCTCTCCGGCATTGGGACCGGCGATCGATCCCTCGCGCCACGACCAGCCAAAGTTGGCGCCATTGGTCGCGAGGTTCACTTCCTCGCGTGCGTTCTGCCCGACATCGCCCAGCCAAATTTCGGCCGTGGTGGCATCGATGGAAAATCTGAAGGGATTGCGCAGGCCGATGGAGAAAAATTCCGTGCGCACATTGGCGGCGGGGAGGCTCATGCCGTTGAAGACGACCTGATACTGGCTGTTGAGATTCAGGTTCTGGTTGAACGAGCAGCCCAGCAGATCGCTGCCCTGTGATCCGGCGGGTCCGGTGTTGCCATTTCCGGTCCATTCGCCCGGCGCACCGAGTCTATCACCGGCGATGTCCATGCGCCCGAATTCAAACAGCGGCTGCCACGTCCTGGCGGAAATAGGGGCCGCCCAGATTTCCACGGTGATGCTGGTCTTCGAGGAAACGAGGCCATTCGGTAAATCTAGGTAGGCTGAGATTGTCGAATTTGGGTTGCCACTTGTGGTCGTTCCCGGAAGCACGATGCGCGAGTCGTCGAGCGTAGCGCCCAGACCCCGGACCGTCAGCGGCATTCCAGCCAGCGAATCATTGATCACCAATCCCGCGCCCGCCGGGGCCGCTGGCTGATTGAACGACCACCGGTTTACCAGCGACGCCGTTGACGGGTAGGCCAATGCCAGAAAGGCGAGCAGAAGTAGAAGGGGGCGCGGATTCATGCAGGGCGGCATTGCAAATAGCGCCGCCATCGTAGCGATTTTTACACTCCACGACAATGCAAAAATCAGCCCGCATGAATCCGCGGGGACTCCAACTTAGAACGTGAATCCGACAATCAACCGGGTCATGAAATCGGGTTCATCATCCAACCCGGACACCTGAAAGAGCGGGGCCAGGGTGGCATAAAAATTCCCCTTTCGGAAGGACACGTTTGGCCCGACGTAGAAAACGTGGTCGCCAGCTTCCGACCAGTCTTCAAATTCCACTTCATGGGTGGCCTCGAGACCCACGAGCAGCTGCGGGCTGATCTGGTAACTCACGCCGAGGGTGTTTTCCCAGACTCCCACGCGTTCATCGTATCCGGAACCCTCCCACTCCGCTTCGAGCACGGCGTTGTAAGCGATGACGAGCGGACCAAGATTTTTCTGGAGAAGCAGCTTGCCCTCGAGGGCGAATTTCTCAGGGCCCAGCAGGACTTCACCGTAGAGTGCGCTGCCGAAGGGTGACTTGGTTGGGTCGGTCAGTTGATAAATGGCTTCGATGCCGGACGTGCGGTATTCGGCTCCATCGTCATCGGTTCCATTGGTCAGGCGCCAGTCCGCCAGATACAATCCGAGTTGCAGGCGATCCGTGACTCCGAATTCCAGCTCCTCGCGGAATTCAAACCGCTGAAAATCTCGGTTGGATCCCTTGCGAGCTTTCCAGGTCACCCATTGTTCGTATTCAATGGTTCCGGGTTCGGCGACGGTCGTTTCGTAAGTGAAGGCGAACCGCCGCTCGTGGCTCAGGGCCGGCGAGGCGAGCGCCAACAGAACCGTGGATACAAGGAGACTGGACAGGGCTTTGGCGATGACTTTGTGGGGTTTCATGGGGTTGGGGTGGTAGAGATTGAGAATCATTCCCATTCTCATTATAAATGAGACCTTGTCGCAATTGCTTCATTTTGTGCAAGTGAAAAGTTGAAATTCGTGCAAATTTCCCCCGCTTATCGGCGGGAAATCGCCGGCCATTTCACCCTGGTCTGGGTCCAGTGGCCAGATTTACCAGGGTGGCAGGGCCATGGTGCCGCCATCGAGCACGATGGTGGTGGCATTGATGTAGGAGGCTTCGTCGCTGAGTAAAAAAGCGGCGGCTTGAGCGATGTCTTGCGGCTGGCCGAGACGACGCACGGGGATGCGCCGGGCCACGTCGGCATAAAGTTCGGCCACGGGTTTGTCCCAGCCTTCGCAGGTGGCGGCGAGCATGGGGGTATCGATGGTGCCGGGGCTGATACCTACGACGCGCACTTTGCCCGCATGATCCACGGCGAGGCAACGAATGATGGCTTCAAGGGCGGCCTTGGAGGCGCAATAAAGCGCGTGGGAGGGGAACCCAATCTGGGCGGCGACGGAGGTGGTGATGAGGATGACGCCCTGCCCTTGGTTTTCCATGATGGGAATGACGTGCTTCGCAGTCCAGAGCACACTTTTGACATTTACGCCCATGACCTTTTCCCATACGGCGTCGTTAAATTCAGTGGCCTTGCCCTTGGCCCAGACACCAGCGTTGCAGTGCACACCATCGATGCGGCCGTGGAAATGTAGCGTTCGTGCCACCATCGACTGGACACTATCCTCCTGCGAGACATCAGTGAAAACGAAATGTGCGTCCTGTCCTGCCGCACGCAACTCCTCCTCAAGAGCCTCGCCGGGCTCGCGTTGATTGGACGCGATCACGACCTTTGCCCCAAGGGAGGCGAAATGTCGCACACAGCCTTCGCCAATGCCGGAGGTTCCACCGGTGACGAGAATGACCTTATCTTTCAGTGCCATGGCAAATCCTCCTCCTTTTCATATTTCATAAACTCGATGACTGCGCCGTCCTTCATGATGAAGGCGACGAAGAGATTGGGGGTGGGTTCGAAGGGTTCGATGAGCACCGTTTCCCCCTGCAGGGCTGTTTCCAGGTCAGCCACGCGATAGGCGATGTGTGGCTGATCCCGCACTGGACCTGTGACAGGGCTGTCCTTTTCAAAACGCAGGAATTCGACTTTGTAGGGATGTTTGCGGGGATCGGTGACCCAGACTTTCGTGTCCTCCACGTAGATTTCGCCGGGCTGGCGATCGTGGGTGGGAAGTCCGATGTGATGAAATTCTCGCATGGCTTAGATGGGTTGGTTTCGCGCGGCGATGGCTAGGTCGGCCATGCGGAAAAAATCATTTTCCGGGGCGTAGCCAAGGACCGTTCGGGCGCGGGTGATGTTGATTTCAAAGGAATGATAATCCGGGCAGCGCAGGTCAACGGTGGGGATGCCGAGTTGCCGGCTGAGGTATCCGGCGGCGATGCGGTAATCGAAGGCTGAGGGGCCGGCAATGTTGAACGTCTGGTGAAGTGCGGAAGGATTCGCGAGCGCCTTGTCGAAGGCCTGCATCACGTCGTCGACTTGCACAATATGGCGTCGCAGGGGAGTGCCGTGCGCGTCGGTTAGGATGGGGATTCGTTCCTCTCCCGTGCGGAGGAGGGTGAGCACTTCGTTGGGAATTTCCCCAAATCCATGGCCGGGCTCGGCGGGATTGACGTTTTTCAGGAGGGAGAAATGGTTCAGTAAATCATCCCTTTCAAATACCCAGGAGGAACGCAGCACGGTCACGGGCACGCCGTATTGGATCTGATACTGGCCGGCCATGGTTTCTTCCATCACTTTTGAAAAGGCGTAATAGCCCGGATAGGCGGCGAGGGGATGGTTCTCATCCAGGGGAATGGGTTGTGGGTAAAACCAGATGCCCAGAGCAGCATCACCACCAAAGAGAATGAACTGCTTTACGCGATGTTTGCGACAGGCCTCAAGGATATTGAAAGTGCCGCGAAGGCTTACGTCAAAGAATGTCGAGGGATCTTCCTTGGCGGTGGCCATTTGCACGACAATGTCCGCACTTCTCACCACCTCATCCACGGCATCGGCGTTGGAAATATCGCCGACCACAGAGCGATGTGATGCGACGGGAGTCCGGTGGACGAGGGCGTGCACGTTGCAGCCTCGGCGCTCGAGCACACGTAGCGCGTGCTGGCCGAGTTTTCCTGAAGCTCCAAAGATCGCGACGGTGCTCATGGTTTGCCAATCTGTGCGACGGTGAGCCCCCCGTCCACCGTAATGATTTCGCCAGTGATGTAGCTGGCGGCGGCGGAGCAGAGAAAAGCCACGGCCCCGGCGCAGTCTTCCGGCGTGCCGATGCGTCCCAGCAGGATCTTTTTGTTGTAATGCTGGGTGACATCATTCGAACGGGATTCCATCCACGCGGCGTTGAGGGGCGTTTTGATAAGGCCGGGAGCGATGCCGTTGACGCGGATGCCATGGTCGGCGAGCGAGACAGCCAGCGAGCGGATGAGCATGACCAGCGCGCCCTTGGAAGTGTCATAGGCCACGGAATTGGTCTCGGCCTGGAACCCGTTCGTCGAGGTGGTGATGACGATGCACCCGCTGCGTTTTTCCGCCACGAGCCGTCTGGCGAATTCCTGCACCAGAAAGCAGGTGGCGGTGACGTTGAGTTGGAAGGTCGTTTCCCAACGTTCCCGTGTCATTTCCAGAAATGGGACGTCGAAAAAACTCCCGGCGTTGCAGATCAGGGTATCCAGCAGTGGTTCCGCTGTGAAAGCCTCTGTCACCAGTTTGGAAGGTGCCTCCGAAGGAATGAGGTCCGCTTGCAGATAAAACGCATTCTCAGGGATTACTGCCGGTCTGGGCGCGTGGCCGTGATAAATGACTCGCGCTCCGGCCTCACGCAGCCCGCTGGCAATGGCGAAGCCGATTCCCTGCGAGGAACCGGTGACGAGCGCTGCGCGGTTAGTAAGTAAGAATGCTTTCATCCTTTAATTTAAGCCAGGCGCGCGTGTTGCGATTGGCGATGCGTTCTATGACTTCCGTGGGTTGTGCCCGCAGTGCGGCCATTTCCCGTTCGTAGGTGCTGATGAGTGCCACGCGTTTGCTGCCGAGCATCGCCACATAGCTGTAGTAGGGCGAGTCGCTGCCCCAGATGAATTTATCCGGATAGGCCGCGGCCAGGTCCGCGATGACGCGCGCAGGGTTTGTAAAATCCGAATCAAACCGCCGCGAACGCTCGGCGATGTAAGGCAGGTCGTCCACCGCTCCGTCGCAGTGAATGCAGTGGGCGGAGCAGTCGAACCAGGTGTTCGGCAACTCCTGCACCCGATCCAGGCACTCGCGGTCGTATCGGCAGGAGTGCGCAAGGCAGAAGCGGACCTGGGGGGATTTCTCGGCGATATCCAGAATGTCGGACGCCTGCGCCCACGGATCATCCGGCCCGACACTGGAATGGATCAGAAAGGGAATGTCCCATTCCTCCGCCAGTTCCACGAACCCGCGTCCCTCCTCGCCGAGGGTGCGGATGAACGATTGCAGCATCGTCGTTTGAATTTTTAGTCCGTAAAACGGGTGCTCCTCGCGAAGCTTTCGCAATTCCACAATCTGTCCCGCCTGCTCGCGCATGGGATCGAGCATCACGAAGGGCAGGCAGCGTTTGCCCTCCTCAGGAAAGAGGTCATGCAATTCGTGGAGCAGACGCCGGTTCTCAAAGGCATACGGGACCTTCTCCATGCCTCCGTAAACGATCTCCCCCCGCCGCAATGCTTCGATCTGAAGCGAGAGATTGATGACAAAGGGGAAAACGATCCACCGGTCCACCCCCAGCGCCCCACCCTCCCGGGTCATGGTCACCAAATGCTGCGCATAAGGGAAATCCCCCCGCAGCCAGAACATGATGTCGGCGCCAACGTGGTTGTGAGAATCAATGATCATGCAGTCAGGCCGATCATGCACGTGGCGGCGGAGAGTGCAAGCTTTCGCTGGCATCGGAAAGGGCAGTCGCCCAAAATCCCCGAATTACCCTGCGCATGTGCGCAAGATAATCATTGACCGATTGCTTTCGAGGCCATAAATACACTAACATGAAAAATTTCGGACCTAAATTTGGACGCTCCCTTCCCGAAATTTTTTCCAGCTTTAGAGGCTATTTTAGTGGCAACCAAGAATTAGACATTGACCAGTCTCTTCAAATTGCTTAAATCCCCGCCATGAAAGTATTTGTTTTCACGCCTCCACGGTACATTGCCGCAATCCTTCTATGTGGCGCTTTCATTTTTGGACTTTGGTATTTCCAAGCTCCACCAACGGTGTCCGTTACAAATCCCGCGCTTCCAGTCGCTGCGGTACCACCCAGGCAATCCTCCCCACCTGTTTCACAGGCTCACACCGTGGCTGAACCCAGCAAACTTGCCTCCCCTGAGGGCATCTCCTCCCGCGCTGCTGAAAAGGTGAAAGCATACGCTGATGTCCGGCGTAAACTTCGCAGTGGCGAGATCACCACCCTGCCAGCTGACTTGGCCCCACCACCGCTCCCTGCGTCAATCGAAACCCCAGACACAAATCCATGAGTCATCCCAGATTTCCACTGCCGTTCATCAGGCCTCAATATTTCGGTGCTACGGGAATTGGCGGGGAGTCAATAGGCTGGACGGAGGTTTAGTTTGCCCAGGAAGAAGAGAATCCGAATGCGCAGTGACTTGAAGTTTACCAAGCCTCTGGCGGCGTGTTTGAGGCTTT
>CALQSQ010000051.1 GCA_943333275.1 Akkermansia muciniphila | reverse complement strand
GGCCGAAGCGGTCGAAATCTTCTCCGCTCAGTGGCAGCAGCATGCCGCGTGAATTCCAGGCCAGCCCATCCGGACTCTCCGCCCAACGCACTCCGGTGTGGGATTCCGTCAGCATGATCCAACGCGCTCCAATGTGGGCAACATGAATGGCCCCGGCCCCTTCATGAAAGACCGGTGCTGGTTTCCATTCCCAACGAAGGCCATCCGGGGACTGCGCATAACCCACTGCTCGTCCCTCCCGCTTGACCACGGCTGCGATTGGATTTGTGCTCGCGCTCGCCTCGGTCGGCTGGCCATCGTACCAGATGCGGAAATGTCCCTGCTCCCACAATACGGAGGGCCGTCCTACTTTCGAGGAGTCCCAGGCACCAGGTTCGCCCGGTTTCATCACCACACCCAGCTTTTGCCAGATCACACCATCGGCGGAAGTGGCGGCGGCGATTTCATCCTGCTCTGCCTTTTCGGCGACCGTATAAAACATCCACCAAACTTTGCCGACCCGCACCACCGAAGGATCGTTCACATGATTGGCGGTGCCACAGTCCAGGACCACTCCGCGCTTGTTCCATGACGTGCCATCTGCAGATTCCGCCAGATGAATCCGGTCGTGACCGTCCCTGCCCTGACCTCCATACCACATGAGCCAGCGGTTCCCATCACGATGAACTTCGGGAGCATAAACATTGCCGCCACCATGCGGGGCGGATTCGGTGGGGGCGTCACCGCGAAGCGGGATGCTGATTTTTTGCCTGGGAACGTCAACCTTTGGAACTGAATCAGCCGCGGCGAATGAGATCATCATAGCCAACAAACTGAGGAAATGAAAAATACGATTCATGGCGGTGGGGTATTTGAGAGCACGAGATATTTCAAATTCATCCAGGCACCCTCGGATCCTTCAGGGACCGGATCAAGCCGCAGTTGGATCATGGCCCCGGCATAGGATTTGGCATCAGAAAGTTTCACAACATATCGATGGTATTCTCCGTCGCCGATAATCGGAAATTCCATGAAATCCTGGGGACCTGGAACAGGCTGACCCAAATGTGTCCAATACACGGTGGCATTGCGGTGGGGCGACTTGATGGCGGCTTGGATCGTGAGATAAGGTGCAGCATCCGCCTGCCAGAAAACCGGCGGACTGATCAGTTGGGGATCTGATTCCTTGAGTTCAAAATGGATCAGGTCATCAATGGGCCATCCGTGGTCGATGGTATTCTGGGAATGCCAGCCCTGGCGATCCCTCGAGAAAATCCATGCTGGCAAATCATGCTGCGAGCATTGTCTGAACGCGCGTTCGCGAATTTCCTTGAGTGAACCCGGAAGGATTTCGAAACGCGATTCAAAGACAATGTTGTGATCCAGAATTTCTTGCGCCTGACTGGCGAGGTATCCGGTGCTCGTCGCGTGGGGATCATTCGGACCGGGTTTTCCGGCGAATCCACCTGTAAAGGAAATACGCCCGGGTGTGATGAGACCGATGCCCTGATCGTGGGCATCCAGCAGTGCCGACCATTGCTCCGTGGCCATCCAAAATGACCATGGATGGGGACCGGGTGACTTGGGAATTGATTCAGGGTCGGCCCCGGTAAACGGCCGGTCTCCAGTGTAACTAATCACGCGATGATACGGGGCATTGGCATAGAGCGCGGGCAGTTCCTGCAGGCGTGCCGGAAACTGGGTCTTGTCCGAACGGGCATTGGTCAGGCGCGCCCGCGCCTTCACAACCACGCCGTCAAGCTCCAGCCAGGTTTCGAACGTGCATTCCGCAGGCACTTGGTTGAGCGGCCATTGCAGCGGAGTACATTTTACATGAATGATCCGCCCGTCGTTGGTATGTTCCGACACTTTCGATCCGTGATGAAAATCGTCCCCTGCCTGAACCGGGTTCCATCCCAGATGCTTCCAGTGATCGGCAGGTTTCTGACCGGCAGTCTCGTAGGGCACGGGGCCGGAGTAATAACTCATCTGGATTTGCCGGCCGTAGTCGTAACTGTTGACCATGTTCTCTCCTTTGCCACGCGACAGCCAGGTGATGGCTCCGCCCAGATTCAAATCCACGCCCACTTTCACCTGCCCGTTGTCCAGATAACTCATGCGAACGGGTTCGGCCGAGAGGCATTGAAAAATCATGCAGCTCCAAAGTGCAGCGGAGACGAGGAAGGGGAATTTCATAGGGTGAGCGGCTGTGCGAGATTGGCTTTCAGTTCGGCTCCGGTGATCTCGGATTCCCATCGACTGATGACGACGGTGGCGACGCCGTTGCCGATTAGGTTGGTGATGGCGCGGCATTCACTCATGAACCGGTCGATTCCGACCAGCAAGGCAAGCGATTCGATGGGTATGGTGGGGACGGATTGAAGTGTGGCAGCAAGGGTGACGAATCCCGCTCCGGTAACGCCGCTGGCCCCCTTGGAGGTGATCATCGCCACCAGCAGCAGGGCGATCTGTTGATGCAGATCCAGCGGGGTATTCGTCGCCTGCGCGAGGAACACGGCGGCCATGGTCATGTAAATGTTAGTTCCGTCCAGATTGAAACTGTATCCCGTGGGGATCACCAATCCCACGGTGGATTTCGCGCAGCCCAATTGCTGCATTTTTCGGATCATGCCGGGCAGGGCGGTTTCGGAAGAACTCGTTCCCAAGACCAGAAGGATTTCCTCTTTGATGTGCAGGAGAAAGTGAATGATGGAAAATCCGGCCACGCGGGCGATCACGCCCAGAACCACAAAAATGAACAAGCCGGAGGTGAGGTAGAATCCGCCCATGAGAGCCAGCAGCTTGTTTAAGGCCCCCAGTCCATAACTTCCCACTGTGAACCCCATGGCCCCAAAGGACCCGATGGGAGCCGCCCTGACCACGATGTTCATGAGGCTGAAGAACACCTGCGCTCCCTGGTCAATCACGTGCAGGATCGGTTTGCCGGAATCCCCCAGACGCAGGATGGCGAAGGCAATCAGGATGGAGATCAGCAAAATTTGCAGCAGGTCCCCGGAAACAAACGCGCCCACAAACGTCTTCGGGATTACGTTGAGCAGAAACTCCGAGACGTTCAGTGTTTTGGCTTTGGCAGTGAAATCGGCGATCGGTTCGGAGGCCTTCGGCTCCGTTTTGGAAAAGGCCTGGCCGGCAGGAGTGAAGCCCTCACCGGGCTTCACTCCGTTGACCACAGCCAGGCCAAGGATCAGGGCGAGCGTGGAAACAATTTCAAAATAGATCAGCGATTTCAATCCAACCTTGCCCAGTCGTTTCAAATCCCCCATCGATGCAACGCCGTGCACGATCGTGCAGAAAATAATCGGCCCGATCAGCATTTTCACCAGCGCGATGAATCCATCCCCCAGCGGTTTAAGCCCCTTGCCGAAATCAGGGAATGCGACCCCCACCGCAATCCCCAGCACCATGGCGATGAGGACCTGGATGTAGAGCACGCGATACCATGGCTTGTGGGAAGTTTCCGCTGGCATAAGGATTTTGAATTCTGCATGCAAAGGCCGATGTGAGCAACTGTGGTTTCGGTAGAACAGCAGCCAATTTGAATCTCGTTGATGGGGGAGCGAGCAGGGTATGGGGGACGATTCTGTGAGGGACAATATTTTTGTCATGAATCCCTTTACGAAGCATTGGAACGTTCCCAACGAAACGGCTTATCAAGCCTGACACTTTTCTCCTCCATGCAATGGGAGATAGGAAGGACTTTGTTATCCGTCCCGCAGCGAGCACTGCGGCAGTGCTTTGCGCAGCGCGGCGAGGTCGGCGGGGGTGAGGCCGCAGTTCATGACGAAGAGATCGCGCAGGCCGCGCATTTCCTTGAGCGCTTCGATCGCGGCGGGCGTGAGTTTCTCGTAGGCGACGTCGAGCTTGGTCAGTGATTTCGATTTCGCCAGCTCCCGGAACTGCGTTTCGTCGTTGCCGCAGGAGCGGAGGACGAGCGAATCCAAGGCGGGGAGTGCCGCCAGTTCGGTGGCGAGTTCCACGGGAAGTGGGCGCCCGCCCCAGTCGAAGGTCTTCAGTTTCGGCAGCTTCGCCAGTGCGCGGATGCCTTCTGCGGTGACGGTGCGCGTCACGGGGGTAGGGAAGACGAGTTCCTCCAGCCGGGGGAAGCTGTCAGCGATGACGTTCAGACCTTCATCGCTGGCGCCTTGGGAGATGCCGATCTGGCCGTCCAGGCTGATCGTCCGCAGGGCCGGAGCACCGGCGGCGGCGGCGAGCCCCGGCGCGTCCGCGCCATCCAAAAGGAGGCTGGTGAGTTTGCGCATCTTCCCGATGAAGCCGAGGTAGGGACGAAGCCCGGACCTGGTGCCGAGGCCGAGTTGCGTGAGCTTGGGGCATTTCTCCAAATGCAGCAGCCCGGCGGCGCTGGTTTCAATATCGCCGCTGAACGAGAAGCTGACGAGTTCCGGCAGTGAGCCAATGGCGGCGAAGTGCTCTTCCGTGAACCGGCTGTCGGGGAGGTAAAGCCGTTGCAGCTTGCGGGCGCGGGCCAGGCCCGCCGGAGGGATGGCCTCCGCGTGGTTGGTCGAGAAATGGGTGAAGCCCGGGAGCGATTTCATCTCGCCGAAGCGCGCCCAGGTCAGCGTCCCGACGCCGGAAGTAGCCGTGAACTCCTCGATCTTGTGGAGGCCCAGGAGTGGCTCGAACGCCGCGTCGGTGAGGGAGTTCGTGGTAAAGCTGACGGTCCTGAGGTCCGGCGAGCCGACGAGAAACCCGAGGCCGGAGCCGGTGACGTTCGCGCTTATCGCGATGTTGGTCAGCTTCCGCATTGGCGCGAGCGATGCGAAGTCGGCATCTGTCACGGGCTGCCCGTCGACTCGGAGAACACCGCTCTGGGAGAGAGTGTAGATCTCCAGTCGACCTTTGAGTTTGAATGACGACGGAACTGTCGCGTCGTTTTCAAGACCCACGGTGCGGCCATCGGTGTCGATGCAACTCACGTTGAAGTTGAGGCTTTGAAGATGGAGCATGGCTTCGCGCCCCGAGAGGAGTCCGGCGTTCGGCTTTTGTGCATCCATCGCGGTGCCGAGCGGCTTCGGCGTGGCGGCGGGGGCCGCAGACTTGCCGAATTCAACCGGCGGCGTGAGCCACGCGGCGCGGATTTCCTCGCGCTTGTTTTTCAAAAGCAGCGCGTCGTCGAGGCGCTGGCTCTGAGTTAGTTGGTTTTGTTTCTGGGCGAGGGAGGCGTCGTAGCGTGCGTGCGTTGCTTTGGCTTTGGCAAAGCGGTCAGTGTCCAGTTTGGCGTAGGCTTTGCGCCAGTTGTCGCGCAGTTGGCGCAGGACGGTGGGATCTGAGGCTTCGTCGATGTCCTCATGGGGGAGACGGCCTGCGGTGAGGCGGGCTTGTTCGTTGCGCAGTGCCAGGGAGTCCTCGAGTCTCCCGGCGGCGCTGGCGGTGGTGATGCTGCGGGCGATGGCCGCAGTGTATTGCTCGCGCAGTTTGGCGACTCCGTTTTCAAATATTTCGATCACGTCACGCTGATAGGTTGGGCTGAATTGTGTGTCCATCTGGAGGAGCCATTCTGCAATTTCGGAGGGAGGTTTAGGAGAAGAGGCTGGCTCGGACTTTGGCTCGGACTTTGGCTCGGGTTGGGCAACGGGTGGGGGAGTCTCCGGGACTGGTTTGACTGCTGGTTCGGGCGTAACGACGGCGACTGGGGGCGGCTGGGGTGTGGGTGGCGGGTTGGTGATCAGCGGCGTTGGTTTAGGAGCCGCAACCACCGTTGGTTTTTGTTCATCCTGCATGAGGAAAACCAACGCTGCGATTAGTGCGGCGGCGGCGGCACCGATACCGATCCAAAGGGCAGTGCGTTTCTTTCTCGGTGGAGGAGCAGGTGCGGATCGACGGGTGGTGCGCACCGAAGTCACGAGGGCTTTCATTTCTGAGGTGCTTTGAAACCGGCGCTCGGGCTGTTGCTGCATGGCGCGGGTGACGATCCCATCGAGCCGCAAATCCACCCCGCACCGCTGCGAGAGCGGAAGAAAGATGCCGCGCGGAATCTCCCGGGCGACGGTTTCGTAGAGCATGACGCCGAGGGAGTAAATATCCGCGCGGTGATCCACGCTCATGGCCTGGAGTTGCTCCGGCGCGATGTAGTTCGGCGTGCCCATGATCTGTCCGGTCATGGTGATCCCGAGCTGCGAGTCGCTGCTCTTGGTGATGCGGGCGAGGCCAAAGTCCGCGACCTTGGCGCGGAGCGAGAGGTCCACCATGACGTTGGCAGGTTTGATGTCGCGGTGAACGATGCCGAGGCTGTGGGCGTAGGCCAGGGCATCGCAGACCTGCTCGATGATGTAGAGCGACTGGTTGAGAGTAAGATTTCCGGCGTGGATGAAATCGTGAAGCGTGGCACCCTCGATGTATTCCATGGTGAGGAAAAGGTGTCCCTCGGTGGTCGTCCCGAAATCATGAACAGCCACGATGTTGGGATGGTTGAGCTTGGCCATCGCGCGGCCTTCACGCACGAAGCGGTCGGCGTAGCTTTGGTCCCCGCTTACCTCGATGGGCAGCAGCTTGATAGCGACCTCACGATCAAGCGCGATCTGCCGCGCACGATACACCGCCCCCATGCCCCCATGGGCGATGAGTGCGAGAGTTTCATACTGGGGGAAAAGCTGCGCAATCTCCTCAACCGCCGGGGGTGTCCATCCCAGAGCACTGCCAGTGGGAGAGCGTTCGGAACGAATCTCGCTTGCGGGTGATTCCTCGGGGCTGTTGTTGGGGATTTCCATGCTGCTGGCAGGAGAACGGGAAGGAAAAGTGGCGGGCGGACCTTATGGGATGATCCTGACGAGAGATTGGACCGCGATAAACCACACAGGCTGGAATAGCACATAAAGGCACCAATCGCACCACGAAAATTTTACCGCAGGGGCGGGGAGAAGATGCAAATTTGCGTTCGCCATCTCACGTGGCTGGAGAGTCCTCGAATGCAAATCGGGCCCATCATGCTAATGATTGGTTTCGTCGTCCCATGGGCAATTCGCGCCAGGTTCAGAGGGTGCACCAGCAGAAATGTCCTGCTCCGTGCTGCGCAAGGATGGATTGGAAGTCACTTTGACTTTGTCGTCGGTGCAGCCTTTCCCCCGCCATAGAGCAGCTTCTGCAGGAAGCTCAGGGCCTCGGTGAAATTTGTCTGTGGAGGTGGCATCGGGAGGCTTATGCCAAGAGGCACATTCAAGCGTGTTGGGAGCTCAATCTGGAACTCAATGGGTGTTGAGCCAGACGGTGGCAGATCCTGACTGTCACATTGTCGTAACGAGCAAACAGCCCATGTGGGTCTCCTCACGGCACGAGCAACGGATCCGCGCCGGTCGTTCCGAAGTAGTGGCTGGCGGCGTCTGACTGCGAGAGGCGGAGCAGCTCGGATTCGGCCAACGCGAGCTTCCGTGTAAGATTCGCCTGCTCGGAAGATTGCAATTTGAGCCGGGATCCCATGAACTGGCGAATGTCGCGGGTGTGCTTTTCCCAGAGACGTCGATCGACGTTGACTTTGGCTTCGAGGCGAACGCGATACCAGTCGCTTTCGGTGAGGTATTTGAGGGTGAACATTTCCCTGAATTCCGGGGAGGTGGCTGTGAGGCCGTTCCAAGTGCCGTGGGCCATGATGTGCAGGAGGGCTTGGAGCGGGGGGATGGCGGCGTCCAGGGATCCGTCGGTGAAATAGGACTGGGCAACGCGCTGCTGGACTTCGACAATATGCTCGATGCCATCGACAAAATCCTGCGCGTTTTGCATTTCGGGCCGGAGCATTTCCTCGGTAAAGACTGCGCCGGGATCGGCGAAGACGCGGCCGAAGAAGCGCTGCACAAATTGTTCAGTGATGCGGAATCCCAGGCGGCTGGCGGGAATCACGCGGCCCTCCCATTTGAAATCGCGCACGGATTCCAGGCATCCGGTATTTAAGAGCCACTCCGGCTGGCGTTCGTGCAGGTGCATGCGGCACCAGACTTCGGGCACGATGAGACTGATGTCGTGTTCGACACGGAATTTTCTTCCGATGTGGCCGGCGGCGCTGGAAAAGCCGTTGGCGCCGGTGAGGATATAGGAAATGAGCGCATCGTTGAGATCGTGGACAGGTCGCAGGCAGTTGAACGGACTCTTGGTGAGGGCGCCTTCCGAGCCTGCGCCGGTGGTGGAGGGGGATTTTCCGGTCAGGCTGGCCACGAAATCCATGAACAACTCCGGAAGTTCCTGGTAATGGATGGGACCGAACACGGCGAGCGGTCGCATCACGTCGTCTGCGGGATTGTTCCTGCGGCCCGGGAGCACGGCGTGCACGGGATTGAGCACGGGCTGTTTCTGCTGCAGGCGGCGGAACAAGCGCGCTCCGGTTTTGGCAAGGTATTCGTCGCGTTGATCCTGGAGATCGAGGCGGGTCTGCAGGTAGCGTGGATTTTTTGTGGGCTTGCCGTCCACGAGGCGCGGATTGGCGGAGCAGACGAAATAGTCGGGATGGGATGCTTCGGCCACCCGGTGGATCAATTCCTGCATCGGGGCGGTGAACTGGCTGAAGCGCACGACGTCCTCGACCATGTCGGCCGCCTGGGTGCGGGGCAGAGGTTCGTAGTTGGAGAAAAAGTGTCCGCTGCCCGAGAAATCCGCCTCGGTGACGCGGTCATACCCGCGGATGACGGCGTCGTCGGGGCGTTGGAAGAGTCGGTATTCGCAGTTCGCCGCAAACTTGTAGGCGAACTCGTGCAACTGCGGGTGCAGGCCTCCGAGCTTTGAAGAGGGTACGACGACGGAGGCGGTGATGTCGTCTTCACGCTGAAGTTTTACAGCCGGGGCAAAATCTTTGCGCAACCCGAAGACCCGCCAGGATTCATCCTCGGCGAATCCAATTCGCAGGTAGCGGGTGACGAGTTTCTGATTGTAAAATTTCAACTCGAAGCCCGGCAGGCCATCGATGGTGTCCACGCCAAAGCGGTTTTTCCAATCGGCACCCCACTCGGGGCGGTAGCGTCTTTTGATGACCAGCACCAAATCGCGGACGTGCTTGGGGACACTTTCCAACCAGGCATTGTAGGCGTCGGTGTAACGGTCGGATGGGGTGAGGATGCGGACGACGGATCCAAACGAACGCTCTGGGGCGAGCAGGATGCGGCTGGGCATTTTGGGCAGACGCGGATTCTTAAAGCGATCGCCATAATCGCGCTGCATGAGGTCCTCCGCCATGGCCATGTCGGCTTTAAAATCACGGATGATGACGGGGCCGGTGATCATGGCATCCGAGAGGCTCTTGGAAATTTCTGATTTTCCGCCGCCTGAAACCGTGCAGGGCTTGTGGCAGAATGTGCCCTCCGCCTGCGTGCCGATCAACCGCCAGCGCTGGCCTTTGAGGGATTGCTGCATTTCCACCTTGTAGCCGGAGGGCAGCACGTAGGTGTGGCCGGCCTTCAATTTCAGGCGTGAAATTTCTCCATCCGCCGCAGGCCAGGTGATTGACTGGTCGCGCAGGCTGATCTCCGCGGTTTCTGGAATATAAATGATGTTGGGCCAACTGGTATCGATGCCGTATCCCTCAGGCTGGATTTGCAGGCGATGTCCATGCAGGCTGACCGTCTCGGCCCAGGTGTGATTCACTTCGCGATTGAACTGACTCAGGGAAAAATTCTCCCCGAGATCGAAACTTGGGAAGGCCAGGGCGCCCCCGGCGTGTTCCTCCTCGGTCTGGCCAAAGAGGTTCGCGGCGTAGCTGATTTGCGTTTTCACCTCCTTCTTGCAGTAGCCGTAATAACTGTCGGCGATCAGGGTAACGGCCACGCCACGGGCATCGCGGCAGGCGATTTTGAAGGCGGTGCCGTCGTTGTAGAGTTCGTCCTCGTTTTCCCAGCACATGCCGTCCCGTTTCTGCTGGGCAGTGGCTTCCGAGATGTGGGGCAGCGCGAGGTCTTTTTTTCGCAGTGTGCAGAGCTGGGGCGCGAGAATTACACATCCCGTGTGGCCGGTCCAACCTCCGACATCAAGGCGCGCGTCATTTTCAGGAAGGAAGGGATCTCCGGCATTGCCGAAAATGGATTCCACGAAGTCGAGATTGCTCACGAGGACGCCGGGCGCGAAGAACCGGATCTCCATGGTTTTTTTCGACACAATACCACGCACTTCAGGACAAACGAGTGGTCGGATGAGTAGTGAAACAAAGGTGCGAGCCTGATCTGCCGCTGGTAGGTTCGATGTATAGGGGAGGCGAAGGTATTCGTCAGGCGGATTCAGGGCACTTTTGAGAAGTCTGGCAAACGTGGCCACTGGCACGGCTTTTTTATCGGCAGGGATGGGCAGTCCACCCTCGACAACATGGAAGACGCCCTCGGTGGTGCGCCGATCCTTGGCCGGATTGTGACAGACACCCTGGAAGACCCGGTAGGAGGAAAGGATGGGAGAGACAAAGGAATCGCCATCGGGAGGGAGCGAGAGTTCACGCGCCAGACCGTGCCGTTCCAGAATCAGTGCGCCGGAAGGCACCAGCGTCTGACCTTTGGCGAAGACCTCTGCGGAGGTGTCCCCCAGGTAGGAGTAGAGGAAATCATTGATGGCCTGGTCAGTCGGACAAAGTGTCTCCCCAAGCAGGCGGAATTTTTCCTCGAAATTTGCGAGCAGCGACCTGCCGAAATCCAGCAATGGCGAGGCGGTGGCGACCTGAGGGGTTGCATATCCCTTCGAGGCCAGCTTGAGATTGACGAATTCAAGGAGGCGTTCGCGATTCAGCGAGGGCTGACCGGGGGTGGCCAATCCAATGGTGTCTTCGGGGTTTTTCAGAGGCATATCGGGACTTGGGGTAGCAGAACCCGTGCGAGGAAAGCCTCAAAGCCATGTTTTATTGCAGATGTCACCGACTTTCTCTGGACTTGGAACGATGTCTGCTACACTTGCCCCTCCTCTCACTTGCCTATGAAACGAATCGGAATTCTCACTGCCGGCGGCGACACCCCCGCCCTGAATGCCACCATCCAAGGTGCGGTGGTCCGCGCCAACAAGCTCAAGGTTGAAATCTTCGGACTCATCAAGGGCTTCAACAGCCTTTTTAATCCGCGGGTTCCCCATGTGCACCTCAATCCACTTTACCAGGACATCCCGGAACTTGATCCCACCAAGGGTGGGACGCTGCTGGGATCCTCGCGGGATTTTGTCGATCCCAACAAGAAGGAGGATCTCGACATGGTGGTGGATCGACTCCAGAAACTGGGGATTGAAGGACTGATCTGCGTCGGCGGTGACGGCACGCTCAATGGACTGCAACCGCTGGCCGAACGTCTTCCCACGGTGCTAGCCCCCAAGACGATCGATAACGATCTTGGACTCAATTACCCCAGTGAACCGGACGAATATGTGAAAGTCCCGGGACCGGACGGCAAGGGCGAAATCTACACCCGCAACGAATCCCGGGCGACCTTTGATCTCAACGGCATCGTCAACTACGTCACGCCGGGCTATGCCACGGCGGTGTTCGTGTCCGCCTCGGGTGTGGAACGTCTGCGGACCACCGCCGAGAGCCATCGTCGTATTTGCATCGTAGAGGTGATGGGTCGGCATTCCGGTTACATTGCCCTGGGATCGGCCTACGGACGGCCCGACATCATTCTGGTTCCCGAGCATGCCCTGAATCTTGAGCACCTGGTCGAGAAGGTGAAACAAATTTACGATCTGCAGAAGAACGTGGTGATTGTCTGTGGCGAGGGCATTGTGGATGAGCACGGCAATGAACTTGGCGATGAGGTGAAAACTTATGATCCCGCAGGGAACGTTTCGCTTTCCGGTGCCTCCGAGGCCTTGCGCTCGCGGCTCATCAAAATGATCGGTGATAAATATTTTCAGAGCTACCGCCGCGGCGAATCTGCGCGCGAGGCGATCTTCACCCGGAAGGTGGGGCATACCCAGCGCGGTGGTCGGCCCATTTTGTTCGACAGATTTTACGGAGCCCAGCTTGGTGCCAAAGCCGTGGAAATGCTTGTGGAAGGACGCAACAACGCAGTTTCAATCCTTCAATACAATGCCAACCAGGGCTTCCATGTGGAAGGGTTCGATGCCAACCGCTTCCGTGACCGGTGGGGACTCATCCATGCGCGTTCCATGCACCCATCCCTCTACGATCCCGTTCTGATGAAGCCTTCGCGAGCTGGCATCGACTATCTCCTGCCCATTTTCACCGACGCGATCGGTGAGGACGACATGGAGCACATGCGACAGACGCTTTTTGCCGCCGGTAATCTTTCGCAGCCCTACCACTCCATCAACACGGACATCAACAAGCGCATCAGGTACATCTCGGGCGAAGAAGGGTGAGAGGAGGGCGCAGCGGCTTCGAAAATATTTGTCGAATTCATGAAATAAAGCGGCGAAGGGAATGCTCCCATTACCGTCCACGATGAGTTCCCTGCATTCCCCCGAATCCGCCACCCGAGACCGCTACGCCGCCGCCGCCAAGGCCCCCGAAGCCGCCCTGTGCTGCCCTGTGGACTACGATCCGCAGTATCTGAAGATCATTCCCGCCGAAGTCATCGAGAAGGATTACGGGTGCGGTGATCCCTCCAAGTTTCTGCATCCGGGAGAGACTGTGCTCGATCTCGGCAGTGGCACGGGCAAAATCTGCTTCATCGCCGCGCAGGTCGTGGGCGAAAAGGGACGGGTGATCGGGGTGGACATGACGGATGACATGCTGGAAGTGGCCCGGCGCAATGCTCCGGTGGTGGCGGAGCGAATCGGTTATGCGAACGTGGAATTCCGCAAAGGTCGCATTCAGGATCTGGGGCTGGATTTGGAATTGCTGGACGGAGTGTTGAAATACAAACCGATCGACGGTGTAAACTCCTTCCTGGCGGTGGATGAGCTTGCGGCGGATCTGCGCGCCCATCAGCCTCTCATTCGCACGGAATCCGTGGATGTGGTGGTCTCGAATTGCGTTTTGAACCTGGTGGAAACACGGCTCAAGCGGCAGCTCTTCGAGGAAATTTTCCGGGTTCTGAAGCGCGGGGGCCGGGCGGTGATTTCCGATATTGTTTCGGACGAGGCGATTCCGGAGCACCTGCAAAACAATGCGGAGCTATGGAGTGGGTGCATCAGTGGGGCCTACACGGAGGAGGGATTCCTGGAGGCTTTTGCCGAGGCGGGATTTTATGGAGTCGAATTTGTAAAATACGATGCAGTTCCGTGGAGGACGGTGGAGGGGATTGAATTTCGAAGTGTGACCGTGCAGGCCTGGAAGGGTAAGCAGGGACCCTGTTACGAACGAAACCAGGCGGTTATTTACAAGGGGCCCTTCCGCAAGGTGCTGGATGACGACGGTCACGCCATGGAACGCGGCAAACGCTACGCGGTCTGTGACAAGACGTTTCAGCTTCTTAGAAGTGCCCCCTATCGGAATCATTTCGCCTTCGTGGAACCGCGGGTGGAAATTCCGCTGAGTGAGGCCGGGCCATTTAATTGCCAGGGAATGAACCTCCGCCATCCCCGCGAATCCAAAGGTCAGGATTATCATGCAACCACCGAGGCATCGAACTGCCGCACGGCGGGTGAAGGGATCGATTGCTGCTAATTTCATGAACTCATTCCAAAGTCTCCTCGAGAAGCACCGGGTGCCATTGCGCCGTGGTGAATTTCAAACGCTGCAAATCAATGTCGGGCGCAAATGCAACCAGACCTGCACGCACTGCCACGTGGATGCCGGACCGAACCGAACGGAGATGATGGATGAGGCGACGGCCCTCAAGGTGGGTGCATGGATCGTGCGGCATCGTCCCTCGGTCGTGGATATCACGGGAGGGGCTCCGGAGTTGAGTGATCATTTTCGCTACTTCGTGGAGACCGCCCGCTCCGTGGGCTCGCACGTCATCGATCGCAATAATCTCACGATCATCGAAACGAAATCCCACGCCTATCTTCCGCAATACCTTGCGGATCACCGGGTGGAGGTGGTGGCCTCGCTGCCGTGTTACCTGGAAGAGAACGTGGACGCGCAGAGGGGGACGGATGTCTTCCGCAAGAGTATCAGCGCGCTCAGGAAACTAAACGCCGTTGGATACGGGACCATTCTCCCATTGACGCTCGTGTTCAATCCCATCGGACCCAAGTTGCCGCCGGATCAGGCGGAATTGGAGGCCGACTACAAGGATGAATTGCAAAGCCGGTATGGAATTGTCTTCACCAGACTGTTTACGATTACCAATCTGCCCATCGCGCGTTTCGCGGCGGATCTCCGGCAGGGTGGGCATTGGGATTCCTACATGGAACTGTTGTCCAACAGCTTCAACCCCGCCACGGTCAGCGGACTCATGTGCCGCAGCACCATCAATATTGGCTGGCAGGGAGAGGTCTTTGACTGTGATTTCAATCAAATGCTGCGGATGCAACTTTGGAACGGGAAGGATTTGTACCTTTGGGACATCACTCCCGAGACTTTGGAGGAACAGCCCATTCTCACGGGTAATCATTGCCTGGGATGCTCGGCCGGGGCTGGCAGCAGTTGCGGTGGGGCGCTGAGTTGAACCCGATGGCACCGCAGGGAAAGTTGGGCGGATTTCAGAAACCGAAAAAGCCCGAAAAGCTGATTAGCTTTCCGGGCTCTTCGGACCGCCTTTGCGATGAGGCAACGGGCGGAGGTTTCTCTGATCGAAGAAGCTGGCCGGGTTCAACACCCGGCGAGCCGATGAACGAGGTTAGTGCGGAAGCACTTACTTCTTCTTAGCGGCTTTCTTCGTAGCTACCTTTTTGGCTGGGGCCTTCTTCTTAGCGGCCTTTTTCTTGGCTGCTTTTTTAGCAGGAGCTTTTTTAGCTGCGGCTTTTTTAGCAGGGGCTTTCTTGGCTGCGGGTTTTTTCGCAGCGGCTTTTTTCTTAGCGGCCATGGTATTGGTTTCCTTTTTTGTTTTGGTTTGTTGTGTAGTGCCCGTCACCCCCCCAGCCCTTTGCTGGGAGAGCAACCTGGCAACAGCTTTCACTTCCCCGGCGCTGAGCCGAACCTCAGACAGGACTTCCTCGATCAATGAGGAGGGGCTGCCTTGGAACAAACGCTGGACGATTCCTTTGAGGAATGGTCGCATCGTGAGTCCCTTCTTTCCTTTGGGTAGGTAAATGTTTACGCGGTTCTTGATCTTCTTGCGGGCAAGACCTTTGCGCTCGAGATTCTGTAAGATGGTGAGGATCGTTGTGTAGGCCCGCTCTTTTCCGTCCGGGAAGCTTTCCCAAACTTCACGCACCGTCGCCTCTCCAAGAGCCCAGAGAACAGAGAGGGCTTGAAGTTCAAGATTGGTTGGAGTGGCAAGTTTCATGATTAAGGTGAGCGAGATGATTAAGTCGAGCGCTCACGTTCAACGCGTGGATAATTACTACTATCGTTGTAGTATGGTCAAGAAAATATTTTAAGTTTCCTAATTTTTTTTTCGGATGTGTCATCGCCGCATCTTGAATGATTTATCGCTGCAACATTTTCGATGTTGGAACTTCTAAGCATCACGGATGCCACGCGCCACGCCGAGCCGCTCTGGAGGCTGATTCCAGTGTGTGCAGATGCTTCTTGAATTGTGATTCGGACTGTGTGCCAGGAAGGTGTGCGCCCTTCGTAAATATTCTCGCGTAACCATTTTCGACGAGCAGTTCGGCAAGGTCACGCGGTTGATGGTGGTCATTTTCGACGATGACCTGGGCGTAGAATCGCTGACTGTCGAAGACTCTCTCCCAATGCGTGATGACGGTGAAGGGACGTTTGAAATAAGGAAGCACGAAGGCTGCGGAGGCTTGTCCCACGGAGCTTGCAGCCTCTGCGGAGGGCAGTCCGAAGTAGTGCGCCTGGTCCTCGAGTCTGGAACGATTGTCCCTGCGGAGTTCTTTTTCCGGGCAGTCGACAAAGTACAATCGGAACGTGTGGGTGGAGTTTCCATGGGCGACGACGAAGCTGTCTCCATCATTCGCGGGATGCGGCACAAGATGGCATGACTGCAAGGTTTCCCAGGATGCCGTGCTTGCACGGGATTTCGATTTTGAGGGGTGAGTCTGCTCGTAACGCTCACGAATCCAGATCAAGCCGATAACCAGAGCGGCCACCAGCAGGGAAAGCAGGGCTTGAACGATGCGGGGTTTCAATGAGGGACGCTGAGATATTTTTCGGCGATCGCTGTCCTGCCAGTGGTCTCCTGCAGGATGCGGCCATCCTCCATTTCCGCGATGCGGTCTGCGTATTTATAAATACGGGGATCGTGAGTCACGATGATGACAGCGCGCTGATCGTCGTTGGCGATCTCCCTCAGGAAGTCCATGATGTGCGCTCCCGTCTCCTTGTCGAGGGCGGAGGTGGGTTCATCACAAACGATGAGCCGGGGCGAGTGAACGAGGGCGCGGGCGATGGCCACGCGCTGCTGCTGGCCGCCGGAGAGCTTGCCGGGCTTGGTTCGGGTGCGGTCGCCCAAGCCCACCCGTGCGAGTGCCTCACACGCGATGCGTTCTGCATTGCGGGTGCTGGTGCCGTTGATGAGCAGGGGCACGGCAACATTCTCCGCGAGCGTGAGCGTGGGGATGAGATTGAACTGTTGAAAGACGAAACCAATATTCTGGCCGCGGTATTTTGTGATTTCAGAATCTTTCATTTCCTGCAACCGGCGGCCAAACAAGATCACCTGACCGGAATCCGGCTTCAAAGTACCGCAGAGGATGCTGAGCAGGGTGGTCTTGCCGCATCCGCTGGGGCCGATAAGCAGCAGCATCTCACCCATGCGCGCGGCCAGCGTGGATCCCTTGAGGACGTGGACCATGGAGTCCGGTCCTCCGCCGAAGGACTTCTCTATGTTCGCCAGGCTGGCAGCTTCGTTGGAGAAATGTTCGGGCATGGTGGTCAGGCGCGGAAGACAATGGCCGGATCAAGCCGCGCCACCTTGATGATGCCGAGCAGCGCGGCGAACATGCAGATGAAGAGCACGATGACGAAGACCCCAAGGGGAACCTGCCAGGGAAGGTAAAACGGCGGCTGCTGTTTGATCATGCTGACATAAGCGAAGCCGCTGGTGAGAAGTGCACCCAGTCCGAAACCGATCACGCCAACGGAGAGCGACTGCAGCATGAGCATGCCGCAGAGTTTGAGATTGCTGGTGCCCATGGCTTTGAGCGCCCCGAGGTGTTTTAGGTTCTCCAGCACAAAGGTGTAGAACGTCTGCCCGGCGATGGCCATGCCGACGATGATGCCCAGCACTACGGTGGTGCCGAAGGAAACGGGGATGCCCGTGTTCTTTACATACCACCAAATGGTTGATTTCTTGAACTCGGGTTCGGTGAACGCCTTGAGGCCGGTTTCCCGTTCGATGCGGCGGGCGACTTCGGCGGGATCCTGGCCGGCAACGGGAGCGGCGAGGACAAAGCTCATCATCTTGCGCTGGGGAGGGGCGTATTGCAGCGCCCGGTCGTAGGTGGTGAAGACGTAGGGGGCGCCCATGAACGATCGCACGGATTTACAGATGCCCACCACCCGGGCCTCGTGATCGTTGAGTTCAAAAATATCGCCCAGGCGCACGCGCGATTTTTTCTCACCATCGCGCAGGGGCAGGCCCTCGGCGAGGCGGTCGCGACCGAAATCATCCACGATGACCGTGTTGGGCAGGCGAAGATCCTCGATGTTTCCCTCCAGCATGACAGTCGGTGCTCCGGCAAACGTGGTGGCATCGATGCCCACCAGCTGGATCTGCTTGAAGGTGCCGTCGATCTGCCGGGCCTGGAGGTTGCTTTGAAAGAGCGGCGCGCTCCAAGCCACGCCATCGACAGAGCGTACCCTGAGGGCATCCGTATCGCGCAGCGGCTTGTTGTCGTTCACCTGATCAAGCTTGGCATCGGTGACCCAGATCGGGGCGCGCATGTTCTCAATGCTCGCGAACGTCCAGCTCATGAGTCCGCAGAACACCCCCGACTGCTGAATCATCAGCAGGGAAGCAAACGTCAGCCCGCAGATGAGCATGAGATATTTACCGTGATCACCGAAGAGCATGCGCAAGGCGAGGCGATACATTTACAGCAGGTGAGTGAGAGCTTGAGTGGCGGCGGTGAGGTTTTCCCGAAGATGCGCCGGATTGATGGTGCCGGCGACCAGCGTGGTTACGCCGGGGACCCGCAGGACGGATTCAAAATGATCCTGAAGGCTCAATTTTTGTTCCAAGGCTGGTCCTGAATAGAGCGCCCGCTTAATAAGAACGGATTTCCCAAGGGCGTGGGCCTTTTCGATGACCGGGAGATGATCCCGGTAGCCAATGCTGAAGGGGACCATAACGGCATCCGCCAATTCCACGGCCAGCAGTCCTCCCGCTCCGGTCATGGTCGAAACGCCGATGGCTCTCACCAATCCCTGATCACGCAGACGGTGGAGTGTTTCGAGAACGGGAGTTTCCTGCAAGACCGCGACATCGTCGGCGGAGCAATGGATCATCACAAGATCGAGCACCGGTTGATTCAGACGGCGCAGGCTGCGGTGAATGCTGGCCTCGGTCTCTGGCGCTGTGAAATGGAAATGGGATTGGCCATCGGTGAATTCCTCCCCGGTCTTGGTGGCGATGACCCAGCCCCCTCCCTTGCGCTGGCGCAAAATTTGCCCCACGCGCTCCTCGGCGATACCGTAGGCCGGGGCGGTATCGAGGAAATTAACTCCTGCCGATTCCGCAACGTCGAGTAGTTGGTGCAGCGTGGCATCGTCGGGCAGTTCGAAGGCGGGGTATTTCACGTTCTGATTGCGACCCCATTTCACAGTGCCGAGACCCAGCATGCTGATTTCCAAATCGGTGTCCGCGAGCGGGCGTCTTGGTATTTGAAATGCGCTCATGATTTCCAATCGGCAAGCTCCCAGGGATACTGCCCGATTTCGGGACTCGGCAGTGGCAGAGGAGCGGAGAGAGGCAGGGGAGCGTGGCGTTCGGTCACTTCCTGGACGATGCGGGTGGCCAGTCCCGGTGCGAAGACGAGTTTCGTGGGCCACGCCAGCAGGCAGTTTCCGTGCGTGGTTACCGTGGGTTCGCTCGGCATGAAGCGCAGGCTCTGGTGGGGTTCGGCGCGATCAATATCCCAGGCTGCGATCGGGAAATCCTGCCAGCGGACTTTGGGGAAAATGGCGGCGAGTTCGTGACGGGTGAATTGGATGGCCTCGTCGACGCTGCTCAGCTTGCAGGCTTTTTCGGCAATATTTCCCCCGAGATACCAGACGGGCGTGCCATCGGGCATCGTGTGGCTGGTGATGGTGACGCGGGGTTTGGGATCGGCGACGATGCAGTGGCCGAAAAGTTTCCAGGCAGGTCCGCGCAGCAGCATCTGACGCAGGGGGCGGCGTTGCGTCGCGGGCTGGGGGAGGGGAAGGCGGGTGGCAGCTTCCTCATTTCCAATTCCGGCAGTGAAAACAACACAGCGCGGACGCAGGGAAATGGGATCGTGATTGGTGCCGTGGATTTCAAGCGATGTGACCTGGTCGCCCGTTGTCTGCATGCGGAGATCTTCTGCTTGAAACAGGGAACCTTTCAGGGGTGCGGCCAGGGCCCGCATGGCGCTTCGAACATCAATCACTGTTTCCTTGAGCACGCGGACGGTGCCGCGGTAGTCGAGATCCCGGAAAGCCGCGGGCCAGGCGGAGCGTTCCAGTGCATCGACTTCGCCATGCAGCATCCTGGCGCCCACGGCACTGGTGACCTTGCCCAGCAAGGAGCCGTCCGACCACATGTATTGATTTTCGGAGAGGACCTGCACTGTTGATAGATCAATCTCCCCCTGTCCTCCCATCGCATCCAGCCAGCGTTGGGGCATTTCCCGCAGGCGCAGGGCGATATCGTCCACCTTTCCATCGAGCGCATATTTCATACCGCCGTGGAGGATGCCCTGAGCGGATAAAGTTTGCAGGCCGCCGAGCGTGTGACGTTCCAGCAGCAAGGGGCGGAAGCCGTGCGCGCGCAAAGCATGCATCGCCCACAGGCCGGCAATCCCGCCGCCACACACGGCCACATCACAATCGAACTCCTTCATGTCACTGGATTAAGCGCGGAAACGCATTTCACGCAAAGGAAACTCCACTTTCAATCAGGATGCGATTCGGTTGGGCACGGCCCGCGTCCATCGTGCCAATTCCGGTGGGACAGGAAAATTCCGACATGGAGGGAGTGTAAAATCGGACCGGTAAAGCCGGGGTTGCATCGCAGAAACGGTGCGCTATGGGAGGCGGACTATGCACGGATTTCATTATCAAAACTCGGAACTTTTTTGCGATGGAGTGGGCCTGGCTTCCCTGGCCAAGGCCCATGGAACGCCCCTTTACGTTTACAGCGCCAATACCATTTTGGATCACTACAAGCGCCTGGATGCCGGGCTGGACGGAGTGGATCACCTGGTTTGTTTTGCGATGAAGGCGAACTCGAATCTGGCGATCTTGAATCTGCTGGCGAAGGCGGGATCCGGTTTTGATATCGTGAGCGGCGGGGAGTTGTATCGGGTTGTGAAGGCCGGGGGGGATCCGGCGAAGTGTACTTTTGCGGGCGTGGGCAAGACGCGGGATGAAATCGTTTATGCCCTCCAGCAGGGAGTTTACAGTTTCAATGTCGAGAGCGAGGCGGAACTGCGCTACATCAACGAAGTGGCGGGTGAACTCGGAATGGTGGCCCCGGTGGCGGTGCGTTTGAATCCGAATGTGGATGCCAAGACGCATGCCAAGATTTCCACGGGCAAGAGCGAGAACAAGTTCGGGATCGAATTCGATGCCATCGCCGCCGTCTACGCTCGGGCCGCCAAGGAGCTTCCGAATGTCAAACTGCGCGGCGTGCAAATGCACATTGGCAGCCAGATTACCAGTGTGAATCCCTTTGCCCAGGCGGTGGAGAAGGTGCTGCCATTGGTGGCTGAATTGAAGGCGCTCTATGGGCTGGAGTTTTTCAGCATTGGCGGTGGCATGGGGATTATTTACAAGGATTCTTTGGCCAGCGGCTCCACGAAATGGTGGGATGACAAACGCCGCAGCGGGGAACCCCTGCCCCTGACCATCGAGGAATATGCCGCCACGCTCCTCCCGATGCTCAAGAAACTGGATCTGCGGATTCTGCTGGAGCCGGGTCGGTTCATGGTGGGAAATGCAGGCGTGCTGCTCACGAAAGTGCTATACGAAAAGCACGGCAGCGTGAAGACCTTCAAAATTGTGGATGCGGGGATGAATGACCTGATCCGCCCAACGCTTTATGAGGGGCATCATGAAATCGTTCCCGTGCAACAGGCCAAGGCCGGGGTCGTGAAGGAACTGGTCGACGTCGTCGGGCCGATCTGTGAGAGCGGGGATTTTCTCGCGCAGAACCGCGAGATTGCACCGGTGAAAGCCGGGGATTTGCTCGCGGTGATGAGCGCGGGGGCCTATGGATTTGTGATGGCGTCCAATTACAACACCCGGCCGTTGCCAGCGGAGATTCTTGTGGTGGGCGATAAAGCCCACGTGGTGCGGCGGCGCCAGACGCTGGACGATTGCCTGGCCGGCGAGTCGATTATCGAGTGATCGGACGCGGGACTTCCTTTATCCGTTCTTGGTGCCGATGTTCGCGAGCAACTCGTTGTTGTTCGGGAATCGGTTGAGGAAATGGATGAGGCGTTCCACGGCTTCGACGGGTTTGTGACCGGCGAGTCCGCGGCGGATGATATTGATCTTGTCCAACTGGTAGGGCGGGAGGAGCAATTCTTCGCGGCGGGTGCCTGATTTGAAGATGTCCACGGCAGGGTAGATGTACTGCTGGGCGATCTTGCGATCGAGGACCAGTTCCATGTTGCCGGTGCCTTTGAACTCCTGGAAAATGAGGTCATCGCCCTTGCTGTTGGTTTCAATGAGTGCGGTGGCGATGATCGTGAGCGATCCGGCCTCGCGGGTGTTCCGTGCGGCGGCGAAGATTTTGCGGGGCATTTCCAGAGCACGGGAATCGATACCACCACTCATGGCTTTGCCGCCACCGCGCAGGGCCTGATTAAAGGCGCGGGCCAGCCGGGTGATGGAATCCATGAGCATGAAGACGTGTTCGCCCGCTTCCACGAGACGCTTGGCGCGTTCGATGGCGAGTTGGGCCATGCGGACGTGGGCACGCGGATCCTGATCGTTGCTGCTGGCCATGATTTCCGCTCCCTGGAGGGCGCGGGTCAGTTCGGTGACTTCCTCAGGGCGTTCATCGACGAGCAGGACGATGAGTTTGGTGGCCGGGTGATTTTTCAAAATGGCCTGGGCCATGTGTTCGAGGAACGTGGTCTTGCCCGCCCGGGGAGCGGCGACGATGAGCCCGCGCTGACCACGACCGATGGGTGCGATCATGTCCACGAGGCGCGTGGTGTAATGGCGGTCATCCGTTTCGAGGATGTAGCGCTTGTTGGGATTGATCGCGGTGAGTTCCTCAAAAATGGGCAACTGGCGGTAGTGGTCGGGCGGCAGTCCGTTGACGGAACGCAATTCCGATAGCTGCGGGCCGCGGAATCCCTTTACAAAATCCCCCTCCATCCACACGCCATCGCGCAGGCCGTATTTGCGAACCATCTCCGGCGAGACAAACGTATCGGTGGGGATGGCGGCGAAATTTTTCTCCTTGAGGCGAATGAAGCCAAATCCCTTGGGAGAAATTTCCAACAGTCCGGCGGTTGGCTCCGGCGGGCCGGCATTGGGGTCGGGGCGGCGGTCGCGTTCCATGTCCCAATCGCGTTCGGTCGGGCGTTCGCGGTCGCGACGATCCTGGGGAAACGGCGGACGTGGACCGCGCTCGGGGCGCTCCGGGCGCTCGGGACGTTCCGGGCGGGGAGCGGTTGCGGGATCGATGCCTTCGGCGCGCATGCGTTCCTCACGCTCCTGTTTGCGCTTGATGTATTTTTCGAACTTCCGTTGCTTCCACGATTTGCGGAAATTTTTGCGGTCGCCGGGAGGTGCATTGGGGTCCGTGGGAGCGGCGTCGGGACGGGGGCCGGAGAAATCGCGTTTCTCGAACGGCGGACGTGGCGGACGTTCGAAGCCGGGGGCTTCTGATCTTGGCGCATCCGAATGGGAAACTGACGCCTCGACTTGAGCCGGAGCGGATTCCATCACACGGGGTGCAGCCACTGCCGCGGGCTCGGGAGAAGGAGTGGGCAGAGGAGCTTCGGCCTTGGGGGCCGCGACTTTGCGGGCGCGTTTGACGGCCGCGGGTGCTTCGATCACTGGAACAGGTGCTTCCGCTTTCACTGCCTTGGCGGCGGTCTTACGGGCTGGCTTGGCAACGGGCGCGGGGGCTGTTTCAACGACGGGCTCGGATGCGGCTTTGGCGCGCGGTTTGGCGATTTTTTTGGCAGGAGCCTTCGCAACGGGCGCGGCCTTTTTGGCGGCGACTTTCTTGGCAGGGGCCTTGCGGGGGGAATCCAGTGGTGGGTCGATTAAGGTATCGCTCATGAAATTGGGGATTGGGGAAAGGGATGGGGAGGGTTGGGAAAAAAATTCAGGCGGAGAGTGCATTCATCACCTCTTCGGCGAGATCGAAATTGCCGTAGACGTTCTGGCTGTCGTCGTAGTCATCGAGAAGATCGAAGAGTTTGAGCGTTTGCGAGGCGATTGCGGGATCGTCGATGACGAGGGTGTTTTGGGGAAGGTAGGAGAGTCGGGCGGAGGCGGGGGAAATGCCGTGGGTTTTGAGATAGTTGACGACGGCATAGAGTTTGTCCGGAGCGGTGAGGATGGTGTGTTCCTCTGCATCGGAGTGCACGTCATAGGCACCGCCTTCCAGTGCCAGTTCCAGAATGGTGTCCTCACTGCCGCTGGCTGCGGGCAGTTTGATTTCGCCCTTGCGGTCGAACATGAAGGCCACGCTGCCGGAGCTGCCGATGCTGCCGCCATTTTTGTTGAAGAGGGTGCGCAGATCATTGATGACCCGGTTTTTGTTGTCGGTGACGACTTCGATCATGAAGGCGACACCGGCCGGGCCGAATCCTTCATAAACGGCCTCCTCGATCAGGTCTCCGGCGAGTTCCCCGGTGCCCTTCTTGATGGCGCGGTCGATGTTATCCGAGGGCATGTTCACGGATTTGGCGGCGAGAATGGCGCTGCGGAGCCGGGCGTTGGCATCGGGATCCCCCCCACCGGATTTGGCGGCGATGGTGAGTTCACGGGACATCTTGCTGAACACCTTGCCTTTCTTGGCATCGACGCGTTCTTTGATATGCTTGACTTTGGACCACTTGTTATGACCGGCCATGTGGGACTGAATAGGGTTGGAAGGTGCGGGGCGGAAAGGAATCCGGCCTCGGACGGGAGCCAGTGCGGAGGGCACTATGCGGGGGATGACATGTAAAGTTAAAAATATGCCCGTCCATGCGATGACGGAAGGAGACGACCAAGGGAACTAGCCTACAACTCATCAGCGAGTCAAATACGGGGAGTGCAAACGACGGCGCTGAAACTGCCGAGAAGAGTCTCGAACTCTTCAGGAAGGCTAACCTGCGGCCACGATATTCCTTATTCCGCCCTTGTGGCAAGTGTTTTGTGGAAAATTTCACTCTCCCTGATTAGGCTGCCCCCATGCACAAAATTGTCATCTCCGTCGCCCGCCAGGAAATGGAACTCCGCAGCGCCCGCGGGAAAATCGTCGCCACCTATCCCATTTCCACCTCCCGCTTCGGCCTCGGCAGTGAACCGGGCAGCAACTGCACTCCCCTCGGGAAATTTCGCATTCAGGAAAAAATCGGAGCAGGCAGCCTGTGGGGCACCATTTTCAGCTCCCGCCAGGCCATCGGGCTGTGGTCGCCCGCCTTTGAAACCGACCTTGATCTCATCACCACGCGCATCCTCTGGCTGGATGGCTTGGAAAAACACAACGCCAACACCCACGACCGCTATATATATATCCACGGCACGAATCATGAGGATGTGCTGGGCACCCCGGCCGGCCATGGCTGCATCCGCATGGCGAACTGGCACGTGGTGGAGCTGTTTGATCTGGTGGAATCCGGGACCCCGGTGGAGATTCGTGAAAAGTAACGGGGCAGCCCTGCCGAGATCGATTGCCGGAAATGGCTGCGCTGGCATCTTGACATCAGCCCCACATGGTTCGTCACGTGAGCGAACCCATTTCAGACCGATTTTCTTTTCAATCCATGGACCCCATCAGCCAAATTCACGATCAGGTAGGCGAACCCCTGCTGCAGAGCCTGGTGGCCGCCTTTTACCGGCGGGTGAAAACGGATGACGTCATCGGGCCAATGTATCCTGCGGAGGATCTGGAGGGGGCAGAACGGCGGCTGGCGGATTTTCTGATTTACCGATTTGGAGGCTCACCGCGTTATCTTGCGGAACGGGGGCATCCCCGGCTGCGCATGAGGCACTTTGGGTTCGTGATCGATGCGAGGGCGAGGGATCGGTGGGTGGAATTGATGGGTGCCGCTATGGAGGAAGTGGGCATTTCCGATGCCGCGGTGCCGGCGATGCGGGAGTTTTTCGTGACGACGGCGGCGGCGATGCAGAACCACGGGGCGGGCTTGTGAGGAGGCCTCTGGCACTGGTATAACAGGGGAACATTTGGGTTGGGCTGATGGGCGGGACGCCCATGCCACATGAATCTCCCGTTGCGTTTTGCGGGTTTGCAGTCCACATGGATTACAACCTATGTCTCAACCTGCTGAAATTCATCCTGATATTGCCCAACTCGTCAGCGCCGGCAAATTGCCCGCCGCCGCCGCTGCCAAGGTCTCCGCGCTCACGCCCGGAACCTTTGTCGCTTCCAGAAACTTCGGGGGTGGCAGGGTGGTGCAGTGGGATTTGCTGGACGACAAGATGATTGTCGATTTCGAAGGCAAACCTGGACATGCGCTGAAATTGGAATTTGCCTCCAAGTTGCTCGACATCCTGCCCGAGGGTCACATCATCGCCCGCCGCTTCGCCGACAAGGCCGGCCTGTTGCAACTCGCCGAGAAGGATCCTGCAGAATTTGTGCGCCTGGCTCTCACCAGCAATGGCCGCAAGATGTCCTTCGATGCCTTCGAGGACCTGGTGAAGGGCAAAATACTCCCCGAGGGAAAATTTAAAAATTGGTGGGAAAACACCAAGAAACTGCTCCGCACCAAACCGCAGTTCATCGTGCCTCCGAAGCGCACGCTGCCGCTGGAACTGCGCGGGGACGATGTCTCGCCGACGGATGCCCTGCTGGAGGATTTCCGCGGGGCGCGCGAATTGAAGGCCAAGATCAAAGCCATCGAGGCGATTCTCAAGGAGCCGAGCATTTTCGGCGACAATCCTGGGCAAGTCCTCCTGCCGATCACCAGGGAGGCCGAGGAAATCATTTCCCAGAATCTCCGCCTGAAACCATCCGATGCCCTGGAAATGCTGCTGACTAGGGACGACCTCGTGGAGCGGGTGGAATCCCTGCGCGAGCATGTCTCACTCCATCTGCCCAATGCCCTGGCCGAGATTCACGAGCGGTTGCAGGACTTCGTGACCAATCTCACCCCCACCAAGCAGTATCGCGTCTTCAACGCCCTGCCCGAGGCTCTGGGTGACGCCTGGACCGAGCGGGCCAATGCGCTGATCAACAAACTTCCGCAGCGCAGCATCGGCGAACTGGCCAAAGTCTTCGTGAAGCGCGAATCCACGGACAAGCTGCTGGCCTTCCTCAAGGTCACCATCGGGCATCGCACCCTCAGTTCCGAGGCCCTGGCCTGGGTCTGCCGCGAGCGTGCCGGAGTCACCAAGCGCGTCTTTTCCGCCGAGATCAGTCCGGCCCTGATGAGCGCCATCGAGCGCGACCATTTCGACGACGACAAACGTTCCAATCGCGTCATGGATGTGCTGATGGATGACAAGGAATTGATCGCCGACATCCTCTCCGAAGCCGAGCCCACCCAGATCAACAATTTCGCGCGCCAGGTTCTCCTCAGCCCGGCCTTCGACGAACTGACGAAGCGTTCGCTCATGGCGCGCATCATCAAGGTCGTGCCGGAAGTCGAGGACCTCATTCAGGAGCACAAGGAGAAGGAGGAGGAGGCTCCGCAGGAGGCGCTGATCGTTTCCTGGTCCAGCCTGGAGGCGCAGAAAGCTGCGCACAAGCACCTCACGGAAATTGAAATTCCCAAGAACCGGGAGGACATCTCCATCGCTCGCGAATACGGCGACCTGCGGGAAAATTTTGAATACAAATCCGCCAAGGAATACCAGCGGGTGCTGATGCGCCGGAAACTCGACATGGAGCGCGATCTCTCGCGTGCCCAGGGAACCGATTTCTCCGACGTGGACACAAGCAAGGTGGGGCCCGGAACCACCGTGATCCTGCAGGACTCGGTCACCGGCGCACAGGAAACCTACACGATCCTGGGAGCCTGGGATGGTGAGCCCGAGATGCGGATAATTTCCTACCTGACCGCCATCGCCCAAGCCCTGACGGGCAAGCGGATTGGCGAGGAGGCGGACCTGCCCACCGAAGGGGATGAGTTCCGTCCGGTGAAGATCATTGATATCAAGAAATGGTTCCTGCCGGAATAAAAGGTTTTTCAAATGAAGTGGAGTCACTCACAGGATAAGCGCTCCCTGATTCCAACCTCCCTCCCCAACCCCCCGAGCCTGTAGTTGCCTGAATCGATTTTCAACGTTAAGGCAATGACTCCCAATTGAACAGATGCTCGCCTACGTCATCCGCCGACTGCTCCTGATCCCACTGACTCTGGTCGGTGTGACGCTGATCGTCTTCGGATTGACCAGGGTCCTGCCGGGAGGGCCGATGGAGCGGGCCATCCAGGCAGCCTCGCAGGGGCAGGAGGGGCAGCGGGCCGGGCGCGGACCAACGGGGGCCTCCACGCTGAGCAAGGAGCAGGAGTTGGAACTGGCCCGGCGATTCGGCCATGACCGTTCCTTTCTTATGGCCTTCGGAGCGTGGTGGGGGGTGATTCGGAAGGAGGAAAACCACAAGGATTTTTCCCTCACCCTTTCAACCGATCCCCAACAACCAGCATCGGAACCCATCTTTCTGGGGATCCGGAACGCCGATGGAAAATTGGAATCCAAAAAGGGCACCATCACGCTGGTGAGTGCAGACAAGGCCAAATTGCAGCTTGAGGATGGCAGCGAGGCCGAGGGGTGGAACGTGCGGTTCGCCACCCCCAACGAGTTGGAAATTCTCGAGGGCAAAAAATCTGCGGGTGGAGGGGATGACGAGGAGGCTCCCGCTACAGGAGGAGCCATTTCCCAGGCCAAACATGTCGTGGTTTTTCAACCCAAGTTTGCCGGCGTGCTGCAGTGGAATTTTGGATACTCCTTGAATTTTGACGATCCCGTCTGGGACATGATCAAACAACGCATGCCGGTTTCCATTTTCTATGGACTGCTTATCATGTTCCTGACCTACGCGATCAGCATCCCGCTGGGCATCGTCAAAGCCCTGCGGCACCGGACCTGGCTGGATAGCAGCACCTCCGTCCTCATCTTCATCGGTTATGCCATTCCAGGATTTGCCGTGGGAACGATGCTGCTCTGGGCCTTTGCGTTTCGCCTGGATTGGTTTCCCATCGGGGGCTTTTACAGTGACAATTTCCGCGACCTGAGCCTGGGTGGAAAAATTGCGGATCTTTTCAAACACGCCGCCCTGCCCCTGGTCTGCCTGTTGCTGCCAGCCTTTGCTGAGACGACCATGCTGATGAAGAACAGTCTCATGGACAACCTCGCCCAGGATTACGTGCGGACCGCCGTGGCCAAGGGCAGCACTTACCGCCGCGCGGTCTTCGCGCATGCCGTCCGCAATTCCATCATTCCCATCGCCACAACATTTGGACTGAACATCATGCTGCTGGTAAGCGGGTTTTTGCTCATCGAGCAGGTGTTTGACATCCCGGGATTTGGTCAACTGACCTTCAATGCACTGGTGGATCGCGATTATCCCATTGTCATGGCCACCATTTTCCTCACTTCCTTCCTCATGATTGTGGGCAATCTTATTTCCGATCTGCTCGTGGCCGCAGTCAATCCCCGCATCCGATTCGAGTAATGAAGAAACTTGCCTTCGTTCTTTTGATGGTGGCGGCGCTGCGTGTCCTGCAAATTATCACGGGTCTGGAGATTCCGCTCGTGAAGTGGCTCGACACCTCGTCGCAGGCGATCGGCGCACTGATCTGGAGTCTGCTCAGCACCTCGCTGGCGCTGGTGCTGCCTCTGTTTAAAACAGCTCTTTCCCCGGAGACCCTGAAATCTGGACAGGCCTTTTGGACGGGGGCCTTCGCCACCTGGAGCGCGCATCTGGTCTGCCTGCTGGCGCTCCTGCTCGGCGCGTGGCTGTTGATCCAAGGGGATAAAATCCAATGGGATCCGCTCACCACCAAACGCTGGAAACGTTTCCGCAGCCTGCGCCGTGGTCATCTGTCCATGTGGATTCTTCTGGGGCTGGTATTCGTGGCTCTGCTCGACAACGTGCTTGTTGGAAAGCGGGCGCTCATCGTCATGCAGGGTGGTCATCTGCGCTGCCCGTTCCTGGAGGCGAAACCGATCATGGGCAGGGAGTTTGGTTTTTCGCCGGCTGAATCGGAGACGGACTATCGCGAATTGAAACGGCAATTTGCCGCCGCCGGGAAGGGCGACTGGGTACTGATGCCCATCATTCCTTATGATCCCCGGGGAGACACTCCGCCGGTCCGGTCGCTGATTGAGAAGCATGACGACGGCCTTTATTATGACCGGGATCAGTCCGCTCCCTTCACCGGTTCGGCGTATGTCACTTACCGTGATCATCCTGACGTTCGCCGCAAGGAGTTGCGATTCCTCAACGGTCAGCTTCATGGAACGATCACCGAGAATGATCTCGGTGGAAACCCCGTGTTAAGGATCGTCTATGAAGCAGGGGTGGAAAAGTCCCGCACGGAACTTAACCCGAATGATGCCACAACGCTGGATGCCGCAGCCTCCGCGGCCATTGAGCGCACGGTTTACGCGCCGACGCCGCCTTCCTGGAGACACCGTCACCTGCTGGGCACGGATTCCTCCGGGGCGGATGTGCTGGCGGTGATTTTTGGGGCGTTTCAATTGATCATTGGCGGCACGGTCTTCTTCTGCATCGTCGTCTATGCGCTGGGGATCGTGGTGGGCGGGCTCACGGGATATTTGGGTGGGAAGACCGACCTGCTGGCACAGCGGGGGATTGAAATCTGGAGCAGCCTGCCGTTTCTTTACATCATCATTCTCCTGCGCGCCCTCAACGAACGACCCAGCCTGTTGTTCGTCGTGACAGTGCTGGCTGCCTTTGGTTGGATGGGCATCGCCGCCTACATGCGCACGGCGACCTTCCGCGAGAATAACCGGGACTATGTTGCCGCAGCCAAACTTCTCGGAGCCAGCAACAGTCGGATGGTCCTGACTCACATTTTACCGAACACCCTTTCCGTTCTCATCACGCTGCTGCCCTTCAAGGTGGATGCCCTGATTGGCAGCCTCACCAGCCTTGACTATCTGGGATATGGCCTGCCAGTGGGCGAACCAAGCTGGGGGACGTTGTTGAAGGACGGGGTCGCCAATTTGGACAAACCCTGGATTCTCATCTCGGGCTTCAGTGCTCTCGCCACGGTGCTCATCCTCGTTACATTTATCGGGGAAGCGATTCGCGAAGCGTTCGATCCCAAGAAGTTCACCTACTATTCGTAAGCAGATTTTTGGTTTGCGATTTTTGGGGATCGCGGAATGCAAATAACATTTGCTTCCAAAATCAGCTCTGGTAGCATCAAAAGTCTCAATATTTCGGTAATGGAAATCCCAACAAAAAACGCCAAAATAGATTATCACATGACAAATCCAGACCGGTTTTCTCTTCGCGCCGTGGTCATCATCTTATCCCTTGCGGGCATCTCTCTCGCCGGAAGTGCAGGGGGGCAGGGGGAATTCGGACAGCAACGTGTGGTCGAGGATGAGGAGCCTTCCATCAAGGGGAACAGCAAAGGAACCGGTGTTTCGCTTGATCCGATTCTTTGCGGCGCTGAATTATGGTCCTGGACGCCCGAAAAAGTCGAAACCGATTTTAAAAAGCAGGGATTTCGCTGGCTGTCAGAATCCAACAAGGACCGGGGATTACTGCGCCCTTCGTGGATGTGGCTGAAAAACGAAGCCTCCGGTTCCTCCAATTCGAAGAATATTTCCTTTAGTTCAGCGAAACAGTATTTGAAGATATTTAATGGCGTTTTTCCATCGGAGGAAGCAGGCTTCGACTTCAAGGCGGGCAAGCTGAATATGGTGACCATCTCACTTTGGAACAAGGGGGATTCCGATGACATCACCGAGAAGGATTTCGGCAAAGAGACGGTTGATTTGCGCGAGGCAATCTCGAAAGTTTACAAAGTCCGCGCCCAGGAACTCGGCAAGGATCCCGCCAGTGCCTCCAAGGCACAGCGTGTCCGTTGGGAAACGGCCGATTCTGTCATCCAGCTTGAATTCAGTTCCCAGAAGGATAGAGCACGTGGATTTCAAGGGGAGTTTATCCGGCTGCGGATTGCCCCGAATGTGAAGGTGGCGGTTGGAACCGACAAGGGGGCCAACTCAGCAAAGGTGTCCCAGGGCGATCTTATGGCTCGCGTTAAAAAGGAAGCCAACGGAGACGTATGGGTGACCGGGATTCCGATGGTTGACCAAGGGGATAAGGGATACTGCGCACTGGCTAGTTCGGAACGGGTCATGCGATACTACGGCATCGAATGTGACCAGCATGACATGGCTCAGGCCACTGACGGTGGCGCGATGGGGACCGATCCCGAGGAACTTCAGCAAGCTCTGCATAAACTGCAGCAACGGTTTAAAATACATGTCCGGGATATTATCGAATGGAATATCACGGACTATGAGAAATTCACTGAGGTATACAACCGGGAAGCCAAGCGAATTGGCGCGAAACTTTGTCCTCCAGGCCGTATCTGGATCCGTTTTTCGGGCTGCAACAAAGAGGCGCTCAAAGCAGTGCGCATGAAAGGGGCTGGCTATGATCGTTGGCGCAAGAGTGCCATCGAATATACCAGCCATGGGGTGCCTCTCCTATGGGGGTTGGAGTTGGGAATTTTTCCAGAAAATGGAAAACCTGCCGAACAATTTGGTGGTGGGCACATGCGTCTGATCATCGGTTTTAACGAAAAGACCAATGAGGTGATCTTCTCAGACTCCTGGGGAGCCGGCCATGAATTTAAGCGGATGGATGCGAAGGATGCCTATGCGGCGACCAAGGGGCTGTACATGGTCGAGCCAATGGCTCGCTGAATCTGATGGCATCTCCTCGCGGGCACCCGATTCCGCATTCCCGCAGATGCAGGGGAGTGGGTAGGGGTCTACCGCATCCCATGAAAAAATTTCCCTATCTGATACTGGCGGTGATTGGTTGGTTTCATTGCGTTGAGGCGGTGGATGCCGGGGAGACCGGGCGGTATCTTTTCATGGCCTCACCGGATGGGGCGCAGGCCGAGGGGAGTTCGGGGGAGGGGCTCATGGTGTTTGCGATGGATGAAGGCCACAAACTGGTGCGGCGGGTGCCGATCCCAAGTTTTGGCGATGGGATTCGCGGGCTGACGGGCAGCGCGGTTTCGAAGTGTCTGTATTTCTCCACAACCAAGTTGCGGATGGGATGCTTCGATCTGGAAACAAATCAGGTGAAGTGGGAAAAGACTTACACGGCAGGATGTGACCGCTCGTGTGTCTCGGCGGACGGGAAAACGGTCTACGCGCCCAGTGGATGGTGGAGCGGCACGGAGAACAGTGGATTTCTGGTGATCGATGCGGCGGATGGTTCGCTTAAAAAGCGCATCCCTGTCGGACCAATGGCGCATAACAGTCTGACTTCTGTGGATGGGAAAATGTTTTTTCTGGGAACGCAGACGCGACTGACCATTTTCGATGCCAGGGATGAAAGCGTGATCAGAGTGGTGGAACCGGTGGGCGAGCAGGGGGTGTTTCCATTCACGGTCGATCATGCGAACAAATTCGCCTACGTTTGTCTGGGTGCGCATGTGGGAGTGGACGTGGTGGAGATTGCCACCGGCAAAGTGCTGCACCGCGTGATGGCCGGACCCGAGCCCATCGCTCATCGGACGCATGGAGTGGCGTTAACCCCGGATGAGCGCGAATTATGGATCAGTGATCAGGAAGGGAAGCAGTTGTTTGTTTTTGATGCGACGCAGATGCCGCCCAAGCAGGTGGCCAGCGTGCCGCTGAGCATGGGCGGGCATGGCTGGGTGAATTTCAGCCTGGATGGCAAATTCGCCTACTGTCACACGCCGGACATCTTTGACGCGAAGACGCGGCAGAAGATCGGTGAATTCAAGGATGAAAAGGGAAAGCCAGTGAGCAGTTCGAAATTCATCGAGGTTCACCTGCGCGATGGCAGGGTGGAGGCGGTGGGCTGCGAGTTTGGCCTGGGACGGAAATAGCAGTTGTGGAGTCGCGCCATCTTTCAACATTGGTGGGACCTCCCCCATGATGAAGCCATCTCTTTTTCTCGCATCCCTGAACTTGCTGGCAGGATTATCATTTCCCGCAGGGATGTTGGCTGCGCCTGAATCCATGGCCCCGGATGAATCCATTGCCGTCGTGGAATTGAGGCGCGAGGATTTCGCGAAATTTCCCGACGTCAAACATCCCACCGCTCTGGATGTGGATGAGCAGGGCCGGGTCTATGTGGCCGAGACCTACCGCTACGAGCGGCTGGGGATCATTGATAACCGCGGCAAGCCCGTGCGTGAGTTGGCGGATTTGCAAATGACCACGCTGGAGGAGCGCGAACGGATCGCACGGGAATGGCTGGCCAGCGGGGAACTTGATGCGGACCTGGCAGCACGGAAACCCTTTTACAGCGACCCCGGGGATGGCCGGGACAATTTTCTGACGAAGTATTCGGAGAAGGTGGCGCTTCTGATGGACGCGAACCACGATGGAAAGGCTGACAAGCGCACGGACTTCGCCGCCGGATTCAATGAAATCCTCGATGGCCCCGCCGCCGGTGTCCTGGCCTGGGGCGGCAAGGTGTGGTTGACGTGCATCCCGAATCTCTGGCTGCTGGCGGATGTGGACGGTGACGGGGTGGCTGAGCAGCGCACTTCGCTGGCCCGCGGCTTTGGAGTGCGGAACGGATGGTATGGGCATGATTTGCATGGCCTGGCAATGGGGCCGGAAGGGCGCATCTACTTCACGGTGGGGGACCGCGGATTCAACCTGCGCACGGCGGAGGGACGGGTGCTCAGTGGACCGACAACGGGCGCGGTCTTCCGCTGCTGGCCGGATGGAAGCGAGATGGAGGTGGTGGCGCGCGGGCTGCGCAACCCGCAGGAACTGGCGTTCGATGATTTTGGAAATTTATTCACGGGTGACAACAACTGTGATGCCGGCGACAAGGCGCGCATCGAGTTCATTCTGCCCGGAGCCGAGTATGGCTGGGAGGTGAGTTACCAGGATCAGCAGCATCGTGGTCCGTGGATGCGCGAGAACCTCTGGCAGCTGCGGGCCGCCAAGGACGATGCCACCTACCCGGCCTGGACGATTCCTCCTGTCGGGCACCTTGCCGCCGGGCCCAGCGGGCTGGCGGCCTATCCGGGCATCGGGCTTCCGGCGCGCTACGCAGGACATATGTTTCTCTGTGATTTCCGGGGAGGCGGCAACGGATCCATTTTCGCATTCAAGCCCGAAGCTGATGGAGCCGGGTTTAAACTGGGTGATGTTCATGTCATCGAAAACGGTGTGGGGGTGGCGGATGTGGCGTTTGGTTATGACGGTCGGATGTATGTGGCGGACTGGGGCAATGCGTGGGAGCAGAACGATGCCGGCCGCATTTACACACTGACGCACGAGGCCTCCCGGCAGGATGCGGTGGTGGCGGAGGTGCAGACGATCCTTGCCCAGGGTTTCGCCAGGCGGTCAGTGCAGGAGTTGTGCGGGCTGCTGGGGCATCGGGATCGTCGCATCCGGATGAAGGCCCAGATGGCCCTGTCAGGACGTCCGGTTCCGGAGGTTCTGGAGAGTCTGCTGCCGCTGACCCGCAAGGCGAATACGCTGCCGGCCCGCGTCCATGCCCTCTGGACGCTGGGGATGCTGACACGTCAGAACTCGCTTCTGCTCACGGAGTTCACGCCCTTTCTCGCTGATGGCGAAGCGGAGATTCGCGCGCAAGCGGCGCGGTTGCTTGGCGAAGGTCATCATGCCGCAAGCGCCCCGCCACTGATCGCCCTCTTGAAGGATCCCGTGCCGCGGGTGCAAATGATCGCCGGACTGGCACTCGCCCAACTGGCGGACCATTCTGCCGTGGATGGCCTGCTGGCGCTGGCCGAAGCGAATGATGACCGGGACGTTTACGTTCGCCACGCCGCCGTCCTGGGGCTGAGCACCTGTGGCACCGTAGCAGATTTGTTGGAAAAAGGTGCAGGCCATGCCTCCCGAGCTGTGCGGCTGGCGGTGGTGCTGGCGCTGCGAAAACTGAGTGCGCCGGAAGTGGCCAAATTTCTTACCGATGGCGACCCGCAGATTGTCACCGAGGCAGCCCGCGCCATTTACGATCAAAACATCATGGGTGCCATGTCTGCGCTGGCCGAGAGCCTTTCCACAACGGAAGTGCCTGCTGCCCTGCGTCAGGAAGGGTACCTGCGCCGTGCCATTGAAGCCAATCTCCGCACAGGCCGGGAGCAGGATGCAGAGCGTGTCGCTGCCGTGGCGGCACTTTCGGATGGGCCGGGAATTCCTGATGCGTTTCGATTGGTTGCGCTCACCGCCCTGGCAAATTGGGATGCCCCGCCACAGCGGGAGGGCGTTTGGTCGCGCTGGGATCCACAGCCCGCGCGGCCCGCAGGCCTGGCCCGTGCCGCCATCAGGGCGCATCTGCCTGAATTGTTGAAATTTGCCAAGGGAGAGGTTCTGCTGCAGGCCCAGTCGCTCGACAATAAATTTGGCGCTGAGAAATCGCCCGATGCCCTGCTCGCGCTCATCAAGGATCCGGCGATTTCCGAAGCCATGCGGCTGGATTATTTCCAAACGCTGTGCGCCCGCGGAGCCGCCGCGAATCCGCAGATCGAGACCGCCTGTGCAGGCATCATGAGTAATCCCGCGGCTGCGCCCAAGCTTCGGGTTGAAGCGCGGGCACAGCTCATCAAGCGCCAGCCGGCCAATACCCTCGCCATGCTCAACGAGGCCCTGCTGACGGGTTCCACTCTCGAAAAACAGGATGCCGTCCAACGCATGTCCAAACTCCACGGTCAGGAATTCGATAAGAAACTCCAAACACTGGGCAATGAACTGGTGGCGGGAACGCTCGATCCCGTGGTGCAGGTGGAAGTGCTGGAGATGCTCAGGCATCGCGATGAAAAACGCTCCCCATGGAGAAAAATCCTCGAGCACTACGACGAATTCATGAATCAGGGCACGGATCCCCTGGCGCTGCATCGCGTCTCCCAGGCGGGTGGCGATACCGACGCAGGGCACCAAATTTTCCTCAATCACCAAACTGCGCAATGCCTCCGTTGCCATTCCGTGGGCGGGCATGGCGGCATTGTCGGGCCTGACCTGAAGGGCGTGGCCAGGCGGCTGGATGCGAATGGATTGCTGGAGGCGCTGGTCTATCCCTCCGCCAAAGTTGCGGATGGTTACGGCATTGTGACCATCGAATTTAACGACGGCAAAAACATCTCCGGTGTGCTGCAGAAGCAGTCATCGGAGAGCGTGACGGTTCTCGATGGCACCACGCCGCGCACCTTTCCCGCGAGCACCATCAAATCCATGAGTGCCCCGCTCAGTGCCATGCCGCCCATGGCCGCACTGCTGACTCCCAGGGAACTGCGCGATGTCCTCGCCTACCTGCAGACGATGAAGTGAGGGGCTGACTCCGCGTGATGCGTGGATTGGGTAAATTACACCGCAGGCAGCTTGAAAGCATCGCGATACGTTCCACGGCTGATCGCATTGGCTTTGTCCGCCAGTTCGCCGGTGAATTGCTCGGACTTTCCGTCGAATGCCAGGGCGGCTCCGAGGGAAATTTTGGCCTGATCCAACGCGATTTTGTTGTTGGTGAGGTGGTCGGTGAAGCGCTGGTAGGTTTCGCTGAATTCGGCATTGCCCTTGATTTGCTCCGCCACCGCGCCGTGGGGCGTTTCCTTGCCCAGGCGGTAGGAGGTGTTGGCCAGATGGGCCAGCGATGCGGAGAGGTGTCCGGTCAGGGCCGAGTGGGTGGCGGGAAGTTGGTTGGAGCGGATGTGGTTGAAGAACGCGTCCTGGTGGCCGGCGCCGTCGTTTGGGCGCATGGACTTATCGATCACCTTGTCGGTGCCATTTTCATAAACGATGCCCTCGGCGATATAGCCGCCTTCGCAGTGGAGGATGTTGCCAACCTTCACGCCGGAGGTCCTCCAGGAGGAAATGCGGCCCTTGAAATTCATGTCCGCCTCGGGCAGACCACGGACCTCAAAGATGATGGGAACAGGCTTGAAATCAAAGAAGGCAATCTGGGTGTTGGCCGTGGTGGCATCGTCCTCATAACCGAAACGTCCGCCAATACTGATGACGTTGGACGGGCCCTCTGCGGGGTCGCCGATGAGCCAGCGGGCCACATCCAACTGGTGAGGGCCCTGATTGCCGATGTCGCCATTGCCCCACTGCCATTGCCAATGCCAGTCGTAGTGCAGGTTCTTGCGTGGCACGGGTTCGGGCTCGCGGGGTCCGGACCAGAGATCGTAATCCACGGTGGCGGGGGCGACCAGCGGGGTACCGACCTTGCCGATGCTTTCGCGGGGTTTGTAGCAGAGACCGCGCGAGAGCAGGGCCTTCCCAATTTTTCCGGAGGCGACGTAATCATTGACCTGGCCCCAGACGGAATCGTTGCGGCGTTGCATGCCGTGCTGGCAGATCAATTTACCTTCGTGCTTCTTGGCGATGAGGGCGAGCTGGCGGCCTTCCCAGATGTTGTGGGAGACGGGCTTTTCGACGTAAACATGCTTGCCATGCTCGAGCGCCCAGGTGGCAATCAGCGAGTGCAAATGATTGGGAGTGGCGATGATGACAGCGTCGACCTCGGGGCTTTCGAGGAGCTTGCGGAAATCCGTGTAGCGTTCGGCTTTGAGCGATTGTTTTTCGAGCGCGGCAATGGCTGAATCGAGGTGGGTGCTGTCCGGATCACACACGGCGGTGATGCGGATATCCGTGCGGCCCTTGGCGATTTTTCCCAGCAGTTCGGAAAGGTGGCTGCTGCCGCGACCACCGCAACCGATCACCGCGACGCGGATGGCATCATTGGCCCCGATTGCCCGGCTCCAGGTCGAGGGAAGGTAAAGTGCAGATGAGCCGGCGAGGGTGGATTTGAGGAAGGAGCGACGGTTTTTCATGGTTTGTTAGTGAGTTGAAAGGATCCTTGGTTGCGGCAGCGAAATTGGGCGTCAACGAGGACTGAGGGCTGGTAATTGTTCATCGCGGCTGTCCACGCGCCAGCGGGCCGGCGTGCGTGAGTAATCCGCGAGGCTAAGCGAAAGTTTGGTGGAGGCTGGGACGGGGGATCTTGGGAAAACGAAGATTTCCAAACTGCCCACTGGATTCTCCGGCCCGACAACGAGGTCCGGGCGGATGTCGGAATTGCGGTCGTGATCCGAGGAGAGGAAATCGTCCGGGCCATCATAAACTCCGTCACCCTCGGCATCGATCGCCAGCAGGGCCCCGTTGTCCTCGTTGTAAACTTCGATGCGGGATGGAGTCGATGCCGTGGCCAGAATGTCCTCCACGTGAAGTTCCTCTCCACGATAGTAGATCTCATGGTAGAAAGGCACCGGCCAGCCATCCGCCTGGCTGGAGCGACTGGCATTGATGACCTGGCTGAGGCTGGAGGCGCCGGCTACGAAGTGAAAGCTGGCGGTGGAGGTTTCCTTGCCCCAGGTTAGGCCCACCGAGTCATCGAGCGAGGTTCCGGTGAAATGATAATCGATAAAGATCTTGAGATTTTCGCCCGGCAATAATCGCAGGGATCGTTTGGCGGGCGTGGGACTGTTGCTGGGCTGCAGGGACAGGTGCAGGGCACCGTCCTCCATTTTCCAGCCCGAAAGCTGCCCGTGCCCGGCAGAAAGGGTCAGAGGCTGGGTGACGGCTTCGGTGGTGAAATTGGTGATCGTAAAGCGGCCCCGACCCAATTCCTGCTCGGTCGTGGAGACGGATATTTCTGCATACTGGGGTTGAAGGGAAAGGCTTTGGGGTGGGGGAGCAGCGTTGGCGCTGGCAGTCAGGGCGAGAAGTGACTTTGAGGAATCGAAGAACGTTTGCAGCTCGCGTTGGGTGGCCTGGTTGATCGAGGTGGTCTTGGCAGCGGCGAGCATTTCAAGCCAGGAGACACTGGCCCGAACGCGGGCAATGTGACCCTGATCCCGATAGACCCGCGCAGACCGCAGAAAATAGCCGACGGCGGCACTGACCAGTTTTGCATCCAGCGCCAGGCAACCGGCCCGCTCCCATGCCTGCGCGGCTTGCACGGCGTGATTATCAACCAGAAGGCAGGCGGCTTTGACGGACCAGGCCCGCGCGAGTGGGCTGGTGATGCCGGCCTGCTCGCAACGAAGGATCACATCGCAGGCGATCCTTCCGGTGTCCATCGCGATCCATTCCGCTTCTTCCTCAGCGAGGAGTAACTGTTCAGCGAGACCGGTTTGAGCCCACGCCCATGCCTCGCGCTGCTCCTGCTTGAACGCCTGATCGGCGATGGTGCCAAGGATGCGCACGGTGATGGAGCGGTTGCCGGATCTGGATTGCTGCAGGGTCTCCGTGACCTGCGTCATGAGGAGCGCCGCCTCGTCGGCTGCCGCGCCCTGCGCCCGCAGGTTTCCCATTCCGGCGGACAGCAGGAAAAGTACCAGGCAGATGGAGAAGGAAATATGCATCGCGGTGGGGCGGGGAAAACCCGATTCCAACCGGGATAGTAGCCAAAATTTCCCCGAACAACTAGTACTACTTCGCCTAAAATCCGTATTTCTCATCCCAGTCCCTCAGCACCGTTCCAAGGCCAGCCCCCCGCAGTCGTCGCAGCGGGATGCGGTTGGTCCGAAAAGCGTCTCGCAGCGGGGGCAATATTGCGTGGCCTCACCCGCCGAGACCGGTGGCTTGAGCTGGAAACCGCGATCGTCCAGAAACTGCCTGAGCGCGGGCAAATTCTCAGGAGCATCCCCGGCGGCCAGCGGGTGCACGGCATGTCGCAGGAAACGCCCGGCGCATTTTGCAAAAGGTGCCTGAGGCAGTGCCAGCCACGCCAGCACCAGCGGATGAAATTCCCTGAATAACTGCCTCCCCAACTGATCATGCGCCCGGCAGGCGTGGGTGGGCAAAACGGCGATAAGACACGCTTGCTTCCAGCGTTCGTCCCTTTGGTCTGGGAAGAGTTTGCGATGGGCGCGAAAATGAACGATCCCGGTAACCAGGCCCGACACGAGCGTCAGGAAGAAGGCCATGAGCAACACCAAGGATTCCCCGCCGAGGTTGCGCCAGACTAAAGGCAGGACCAGGAAAAGGAGGAGGAACGTGGTATTGGATCCCCATGCTACCAGCCGGGAAATGGATTGATATTCCTGCCAGCGTTGCTCTGCGGCTGTTAAATCAAACGATCCCGCAGTCTGCGGGGTCGTGAATGTGCCCGCCCGGAATGGCAGCACCCGGCTGAAGAGAAAGCGACCCCGATCATTTCCCAATCCTTGACCAGGCCGATGAAACGTGCCTTTCCTCAGGCGGCTGAATTGCGCCACATAGTCGGTGATCGGAACCCACGAGACACACTCGGAGAGGTAGATCGCCACCAGAATCAGGATCAGGAGGTCCTGGTCGGTCATGATGTTGGGTGCTCAGGCGTTGCCACGCCCTCTGAGTTTGTCCCAGCCCTTTTTAATGGCCCCGGCGAGGGCTAAAAAGCCAATGGCAATGGGCTTCCACAACTTTGCCAGCAATCCCGTCTTCGCCGCCACCGCCAGCGTGCCTGCTCCCAGCAGCGCCGCCACGCCGTATTCGGACACCTTGTCGCCCTTCTTGTATTCCGCATAGGT
>CALQSQ010000050.1 GCA_943333275.1 Akkermansia muciniphila | reverse complement strand
TGCACTCAGGCATCCGGAGCCTGGCAAGTATTCGATCATTTAAAGTCGGACTTCCCCTCCTTGGGCGATCCCAAAGTGGTCACGCCGAAGGTCTATCGCTGGCCAAAATTCCTTCAAGCGCAAAATCTGCTGAATATCCCCGGTCAAATAGCAATCGTTGCGATCATAGCCATCGGCATGACGCTGGTAATCATCACAGGCGGAATTGATTTGTCTGTTGGCAGCCTCATTGCATTGTCGTCAGTGCTGGCGACTCTATTTATCAGGGATTATGCCGGTGGAGTGCACGCATCCACAGGAGCGATGCTTCTGGCATCTGGCACGGCGATTATCCTCTGTGGCGTTGTCGGAGGATTTTCAGGGCTCATGGTTACCCGGTTCCGCATCCCACCATTCATCGTCACCCTGGCCATGATGCTGGTGACAAGCGGACTTGCCTATACTCTGGCCGACAATCAGTCCATTTCTCAAGTTCCAGAATCCTTTGCCTGGCTGGGCACCGGAACAGGCTTATTCGGCCTTTCCAACTCAGTCGTTCTCATGGTGATCCTTTACGCTTTGGCACATGTCCTGATGTCACGCATGAGACTGGGACGCTACATTTACTCCGTGGGTGGTAATAGTGAAGCCGCCCGACTCTCCGGCGTTCCAGTGCGTCGGATCCTTATGTTTGCTTATGTGGCCAGCGCAATGCTGGCAGGGTTGGGCGGTGTCATCATGGCATCACAGTTGAAGAGCGGAAATGGGAATTATGGAGGCGGATATGAACTCTTTGTCATCGCTGCTGTAGTTATTGGCGGCACAAGCCTGAGCGGCGGAGAAGGAAAAGTTCTCGGCACACTGATCGGGGCCTTTACACTTGCTGTAATCCAGAACGGAATGAACTTAACGAAGGTCGAGCCCAACATGCAGAAGGTGGTGCTGGGTCTGGTCATTCTGGCAGCCGTGCTGCTGGACAAACTGCGCCACTCCAAATGAATCCGATTCATTCCGAACTCAAGACGGGCGACGCATCCTGGCAAAGGGTTCAGGGAAACATTGTCAGGGGACACGGCGTGGCGTCCGGCACCGGAGTGGACCGACGCTATCCTGCCGGGACCTTGCAAATGCAGCGCCGCATCTTCGCCGAACGAGGATTGGACCTGTCACCCTTTCATGATGGCACGCTAAACCTCGACATTGCGCCCCTCAGCTTCAATCTGGCACATCCCACTCACACCTTTCGCCAAGTTGAGTGGACCCACCTCCACCCACCCGAGGATTTTTCCTTCTCAAGATGTCGGCTGATCGTCAAAAATCAATCGTATAAAGGCTGGGTTTACACACCCCACCCGGACACCAAGGCCGCTCATTTTCAACCACCATCCATGCTGGAAATCATCGCCCCATTCATCGCTGGCATGACTTATGGCTCGCGCGTTGATCTGATGCTCGATCCTGCAGAGATCAACCTCATTGATCCGGCTGCTGCGGCGATCCCTGCACCCTGATCCGACACCAAAGTGAATGCTCCAAAGCCATCCTTCGCCCGATACACCTTCATCGTGATGGGGCTTTGCGGCGGAGTTGGCGGGCACTTAAGGGCGAACGCGCCCATTCCCCTCTCGCTTGGAAATTCCAAGCTAAGAGTGGAATTGTCCACCGATGGGACGGTGAACATGATCGAAAACCGGATCGCGGACGAAACGTATGCATTCCGTTCGGATTCCTTTACTCTGGAAACCGATCTGGGCGTGTTTTCAACCGCCACTTTTAAACCGGCAGGAGTCACTGCTGAAAAACAGCGTGTTGTGTTCCACTACGAATTCGGTCCATCCATCAGTGCAGATCTTGTTTACAGACTGGATGGTGAAAATGCTTTTTTCCGGAGGGAATTGAATATCGACAACAAGACTCCGTTGCGCCTGAAGAATCTGATTCTTTGCAATACTGATTTTGCCAGGCCGGCCATCGAAGTGATCCACTACGTGACATTCATTGCGGCGCCAACCGTGGAGTTTATCCGCACCGATAAGGGTGGCATATTTACCGGAATCGAGAATCCCTATTTCAGAGCAGACCTCTCCACGAAGGGCGTTTCGCTGAGTTTTGAACCGGCGCTGATCCTGAAAACCGGCGAGGGTTATGCCAGCGAGCCGCAGTTCATGGGGGTTTACAAAAAATCCGGGGTGATGATCGAGGACACCGGCCGTGACTTCCGCTACAATGCCAACGCCTCCGGTTACAAACCGCTCGACCGTAATGAAACCCGCGCCCTGCGTGCCTTTGCTCTCGATTACCTGGCGCCCGCGCAGAAGCAGTTTCTCAACATCAACTATCAGTTTTTTCATCCGCTGCCGCAGATGCCGACCTCTGTAAAGGACCTGGATTACTTCACCAAAACCATCGACACCTTTGCCGCGATCGGCGGGGACATGATCATATTCAAACCGCTGCATCCCTACTCGAAGCCGGATGCCAACAAGCCATTTTGGGACGTGCTGCCGGAAGATCCCCATCACCCCGCCCGGCAGATCGGCGATTACGCGAAAGGGAAGGGGATCTCCTACGGCTTCTACATGGGCTGCGCTGCACATGGCGGGGAAGGGAATGCCGCCGGTCTCAACTTCCGGCCCGACCAGCCGGAGTGGAAGAAGAGCGATGCCGCCGGTCGCCGCGCACCGGACAACTGTCTGGCCTGCGATGAGTTTTACGAGTGGTGGTTCACAGTTCAGAACAACACCATCCAGAAATACGACCTGAGCAACTGGAGTTGGGATCCCAGCCTGGGTTCCGGCATGAACTGTCACGATGAAAGCCATGGACATTTTGCGGACAAGGGCGGCTACAAGGGCTGGCGGCGGGGTGTCGAGTTGATGGCACGTATGAAGGCGGCCAAGCCGGGTCTGTTCATCCAGGGATTTTACGGCACCAAGAATTTCGGACTTTGGGGGCTCAAATACGTGGATCAGCACGAGGTTCTCAACGAACAGTCGATCATCGTGAGCACCCGACACAACCAGGTCAGCGATGACCGCCAAAATGCCGACGGCCTCCGTTATCAGAACAACCTGAGCATGCGATACCGCTTTTCGCCCGCGGTGATGGGGCATGCGCTAACGCACCGGGTTAGTGAGGGCGGGTTCGATCCCGAGTTGATCAAGGCTTGGGATTTCTATGGATGGCCGTACGCCGTGATGTCGTCGCTGGCCGTGTCCGGTGCCATCATGCCAACCATTCTTCCCTACAAATCCGACCTGGTTCCGGGCTTCGCCGAGTTCTACAAAAAATGGACCCGTTGGGCCAGAGATACCTTCGAGTATGTGAACGACACCGAGCCCTTCGGCGAACAGGTTCAGCCCGGTGCCATCGACGGCTACTCGCGGATCAGGGGGGACCATGGATTTATTTTCCTTTTCAATGGCAACCCGCGGCCTGCAGAAATCAAGTTTGAGGTCGGCGACGAGATCAATTTGCAAACCGGGGGCGATTTCGAGTTTGAAGAGTTATATCCTTCCGAGCCCAGCAAGCTGGTGCTGGATAACAACGGCAAATCCATCTTTGCCCTGGGCGAAAAGGCCAGCATCACGGTCCCGGCCAACGGCTGTTTGCTGCTTGAACTGAAACGCGTGACGAAGCAAACCACGCCGGTCCTCGTCGGCGCGGCAGGAGAAGTCGTTCAGGCTGGCGACGGGCTCTCAATCAAAGGAGTCGCTGGCAAGCCGGGAGGGGTGGCCCCAATTCGCGTCCGGATCGCCGATGCTCAAACGGTGCAGACCGTCACCGTCAACGGCATCCAGCAGAAGTTTTCGAAAACGAAGGATGAGATTTGTTTGGAGCCACAGTTTACTGGAGAAAGCTACGTGCGCGAGTTGGATAACTGGATTCAGGCCGATGGCCAGCGCTTTGAATTTCCCTATCACGCAGCCCAGTCCGAACTCAAGCTGGAGACAACATTCAAGCTTAACGCGGATGTCCGGCACCTTCTGGAAAAAGCCAAGCCAATGAACTTTGCCGAAATGGACGCGAAAATAGAAAACTGGCAGAGAACTCGCGGAGGGGGTGGTTACCATAACTTCATCGGCGAGCGGCCGTCACGTCTCTGGCTGATCATTCCGTTTCTGACGCATGTTGATTTCGAAATGACCCTCAACGGGCAGAAGGTGGAGTCACTGCGTTGGGATGATCCTTCCAGCAGCGCCTTTGCAGACGTTACCGATCTGGTCCATTTCGGCGGGGACAATACTCTCACTCTTTCCCTCAAAAGAATGGATCCCAACCGTTTCATGGGGCCGTTTCTTTTATATCCGGAGGAAGCCTCAACTGATAGGTTGATCCCGGAACCAATGAAGGCCAGCCAACGGGTGATTTACAACCATTCTTTGATGCCTCCTGTTCCGACTCGATACCGCGGCGGCGATGGACCGAAGGTGACCGCAGCGAAGATGATGGATCATGTAACGCTGCGAGCGGCGGCCGAACTTCGGATCACGCTTGACCTTCCGCCTGAGAAGATCCGGCGTGTCATGTATTTTGAATCGGGTTTTACATGGATGGGGCAGCACGATCTCACCTACAACAAAGACGCACAATGCTGGACTGCAATGATCGCGCCTGGTCCGCGAAGCGCCATTCAGGAAAATGAATTCATCTATGTGTGGGCCGAAGGAACGGACGGTTTCCGCAGCGAATACCAACCGGTGAGAGTTGCTTGGGATTTTACAATGCAGCCTCGCGACATGATGATGGTTCCCGGTGCGATTGAGGCAGAATCGCTTAAAATCATATCCAGCACTCGCGGCCGGGTCGAACCCCAGAATATGCTTGCTTTCGGCAACCGCTGGAGCGGAGGCAGCCAGATGGTCTGGTGGGGCGGATTGGAGAAGGGCGATCTACTGATTCTGGAAGTGCCGGTGGAAAAGCCGGGCTCGTACGAACTACAACTTCACCTTTCCAAGGCGGCGGACTACGGTTCCTTTAGTTTTCAGCTCGACGAGGATCCTTCCAGTGAAGCTGTCGACCTCTTCGATCCCGTCCTAATGCCGCCCATGACCTTCAAACTCAAACGCGCAAAACTCTCGCAGGGCATTCACCGTCTGAAGGTCTATTATCATGGGAAAAACCCGGCATCCACCAACTCATTGTTCGGCATTGATTACCTCATCCTGAAGGAATAATCCTCCGTCCCACGTAAAAGTAACCGCAGATTGGATCACGCCGCATCTCTCGAAAAATCATGAAACTGTTCGCCCATCTTTTCGTCGTTTCGCTCCTAGTGTTTACGTCCGCAGCTGCCGAAGCTCCCCTGCTGGACAAAACCCTCGTGGTCTGGGCCGCTCCCGCCAACCTGGAACAGCGTGGTGGCAGTGCGCTGACCATTGATGATGGCCGGGACAATTTTGATGCCATCGTCTTTGCTGAACTGGCACCTGCGAAATGGATGGCGGGCAGCGACTTCTGGAAAAGATCCCAAAAGGAACAGGCTGCTTTCCCGGTGGAAGCCGCCGATTCAAAAGCCTTTGTCCAAATCGCCATTGTCTATTCCGGCAGGCAGGTCACCGTCTTCCGCAACGCACAACTCTACTCGCAGCACACCATGGCGGAGGCACCGCAGGAGTTCGGTCCTGCCGCGAGAGTGAACATCGGCAAGCGCCATCGCCGCCAGAACGATCCGTCGCACTTCGCTGGAGCCATTGATGACGCTCGCATCTATGCGCAGCCCCTGACTGCTGAGGACCTGGCGGCATTGAAACCAAATGTCGCTTCGGAATTGAAACCATGGGCATGGTGGACCTTCGATGACAGGGACGCCAGGGATCGCACGGGTCGATTTCTGATTTCAGAACTCGCTGGCTCAGCCAGGATTGAGGATGGCAAACTGGTTCTCGATGGAGTCGGCGGTGAATTTGCCTGCGCCTCCGGCAGGGAAATCCCCTTTGCTTACGAAACCCCGACCCGGCCGCAGGAAGTGCCCGCCGACTGGCTGACCTATCACCTGGCACATCCCGGTCCGGGAGAGGGAATGCCGGGCGATCCCAACTGTGCGTTTTATTGGAAAGGGCGCTACCATTTGCATTACATTTACCGGCATCTGGATGGCTTTGCTTTCGCCCATGTCTCCAGCGAGGACATGGTTCACTGGAAATGGCATTCCACGACTTTGACTCCAACCAAAACCGGGCACGGCATGTTCAGCGGCACAGGGTTCTTCACCAGGGACGGACGGCCCGCCATCATTTACCACGGAGAAGGATCGGGACGGAATCAGATCGCCATCGCCGAGGATGACAATCTGGAGAAATGGAGCAAACCCATGGTCCTGGAACCGAAGATCCGTCCGGATCAGGACGGGAGTAAAATCGCGAACTGGGATCCGGATGCGTGGATTGATGGAGAGTCCTACTACGCGCTCTCCGGAGGATCGCCCGGCAGCGGCAAGCCGCCCACGCTGTTCAAATCAGCGGACCTCAAGAGTTGGGATTATCTGGGATTGTTCCTTACCAAGGACATGCCGGATGTGAAGGCGGATGAGGACATCTCCTGCCCAAATTTCTTTAAAATTGGAAACAAGGACATGCTGCTCTGCATCAGCCACACGCTGGGATGCCGCTACTACCTTGGGGAATGGAAGAACGAAAAATTCACCCCTCAATTTCATGCAAGAATGAACTGGCACGGGTGGGATTTCTTCGCACCGGAAAGCCTGGTGACAAAGGACGGGCGGCGGGTCATGTGGGCGTGGTGCAACCTCGGCTATCCCCAGAGTGGAATTCAATCGCTCCCCCGGGAAATCACCCTTCCGGACGACGGCGTTTTGCGCATCAAACCACTTCGTGAACTGGAATGTTTGCGCGCGGAGGAGCAAAGCCTGAACAAATCATCCTTGCCCGCAGGCACCCGTCATCCTGTTCCGGCGATGGCAGGGGATGTCCGGGAGTTCCGACTGGGGTTCCAATCCGCGAGCGCAAAGGAATTTGGCCTCGAGATCCACTGCGATGCTGCCGGCAAAAATGGACTTGCAATTTCTGTCGAACCTGAGGCGCAGATCCTCCGCCTGGGAGAACTGCGCGTACCCTTTACCCTCCAGGCCGGAGAACCGGTGGAATTGAGAATCTTCCTGGACAAAAGCATGATCGAAGTCTTCGCCAACGACCGTCAGGCGGCCGTGGCCGTGCACAAGCATAAGAACGAGGATCAGGGTATCACCCTGTTCTCCAACGGCGGTGAGACAACCGTGTTGAAGGCGGTCAGTTGGAAAATGAAATCCATTTATCCGTAGGATGAATCGTCGGCTTCAGCGTTGCACCAGTTGGCTCGTGTGGGTGGCGATGTGCCTTCCAACGTTGGCGCAGGCTGAAGAACACTGGGCATTTCAAGCTCCGTCCCGCCCCTCCCTGCCACCTATTGCGAGGGCCGCATGGGCGCGCAACCCGATCGACACCTTCATCTCCAGTCATCATGAGAGGCAGGGTTTGCAACCTCAGCCCGAGGCCAAGCGCCTCCTCCTCCTGCGCAGGCTTTACCTTGATCTCATCGGTGTGCCTCCCGGCCCGGACGAAGTTGCCAGGGTTGAGGCTGCACCGGATGAATCCTGGTATGAGGGCGTCGTGCAACAGTTGCTCGCGGATCCGAGGCATGGAGAGCGTTGGGCGCGCCACTGGATGGACGTGTGGCGCTACAGTGACTGGTGGGGACTGGGCGACCAGTTGCGCAACAGTCAGAAACACATCTGGCACTGGAGGGATTGGATTGTGGAATCGCTCAATGCCAACCTGCCCTATGATGAAATGGTCCGCCTGATGCTCGCCGCGGATGAATCGCACCCGGATGACTTGGACAAATTACGGGCCACGGGGTTTCTGGCCAGAAATTGGTATCTGTTTAACCGGCACCAGTGGCTCGAGGAAACCGTGGAGCATGTCAGCAAGGGATTTCTGGGGCTCACGATGAATTGCGCGAAATGTCATGATCACAAATTTGATCCCGTCTCGCAGATGGACTTCTATCGCATGCGGGCCGTTTTCGAACCGTATCAGGTTCGGAATGACATGCTGCCCGGGGTGACGGACATCGATGTTGATTCGATTCCGCGCGCCTTTGATGGATGGCTGGACAAGCCGACCTACCGTTTTGTGCGCGGGGAGGAAACGAAACCTGATCAGTCCGTCGTAGCGCAACCCGGCATCCCGGATTTTCTCACTCCACCCATGCCTACTGTTGAACCGATCATGCTGACAGCCTCCGCATGGCAGCCAGCCCGGCGGCCCTGGGTTCAGGAGTCGATGATGGAAGCGGCCCGGCAAAAGGTGCAGAAAGCAAGCCTGGAACTCGCGGCAACCCATGAAAAGCCGGCGGGCGTGGAATCCCCGATGCCAGAGGCACAGGCGGCGTTGAAGGTGGCGGAAAGTCTGGTGACCCTGGCCCAGACAGAACTGGAAAGTTTGCAAAAACGAATTTCAGCCTCGCGGGCGCAATGGGACAGGGAAGATCGCAAGCAGGCAACGCCCTGCGACGAAATCGCGGTGGCGGTTCAGGCGGAACGACGCGCGTCGGTTGCGAAATCGACACACCAGGTTGCGGAGGCGGAACTACGCGTTTTGCGGGCGGAGCCAGGTAAAAAAGACGAAATGGAAAAACAACTGGCGGCGGCGCGTGAATCGCTGACGAAAGCGGTAGCTGTTTCGGAATCCGAGGTCAAGGCAGGGGAAATTTTCACCAGAATCGAAGGCGCGAGATGGGCAGCCACCCGGTTTGATGATTCCACCAAGGACGATGCTCCCGTGGCCTTTCCTGCGGAGAGCAGCGGCCGTCGGACGGCATTGGCAGCGTGGATCACCGATCCACGCAATCCCCTGACGGCGCGAGTGGCCGTGAATCAAATCTGGATGCACCACCTGGGCACGCCACTGGTCGCTACGGTATTTGACTTTGGCCGCAAAGGCACGCCACCCACGCATCCGGAACTACTGGACTGGCTGGCGACTGAGTTGATCACGAGCGGGTGGAACATGAAGCACCTGCATGAACTCATTGTGACCTCGACGACGTATCGCATGTCCTCAACCATGGTGGGCGGAGAAGCCAATGCGGTGAAGGACCCGGACAACCTTCGATGGTGGAGAAGGAACCCCATTCGTCTGGATGCGGAAGTGGTGAGGGATTCCGCGCTGGCGTTGACTGGTGAATTGGATGCCACCCGCGGCGGCCCTCCCATCGCGGCTGCGGCCCAGGCAGAATCGAAACGACGCAGTCTGTATTTTTTCCATTCCAACAATGACCGGAATCTTTTTCTGACGTCGTTTGATACGGCCATGGTCAAGGAGTGCTACCGACGTGAGCAGAGCATCGTGCCCCAACAGGCCCTGGCCCTGACAAATGGACGACTGGTGCTGGATGCTTCGTGGAAAATTGCCGACCGATTCTCCACGGAGGTCTCCGCAGATGCCGACTTCATCAATCTGGCATTTTCCGTGCTGCTTGGTTTCAAGCCAGGGGATGCGGAAATGAAGGCCAGTCTCGAGGCCCTGGGTGCATGGAGCGCCCTGCCGCCGGATGAAGGGCGCGATGCGGCATCCACAGCCCGATCCCATTTGATTTGGTCGCTGCTGAACCATAATGATTTCGTCACCCTGCGATAAAATTTCCCATGCAAACTGCCCATCCATTCCGCACCCTTCCACGCCGGGCCTTTCTGGCGGACATGGGATTGGGCTTCACTGGTCTGGCGCTGGGGGCCATGCTGCAGCGGGAAGGCCGTGCAGAAGAAACGCTCTGGGTCCCGCCCGACGGACAGCCGCATTTCGCGCCGAAGGCAAAAAGTGTGATCTGGCTGTTCATGAATGGCGGCGTGAGTCATCTGGAGAGTTTCGATCCAAAGCCGATGCTCAACAAGTATGCCGGCAAGACCATCGCGGAAACTCCCTACGCCTCGACGCAGAGTCCTGACAAACTGGCGCTGGCGCGTGTGACCGTTCCCGATGCCAACGGCAATCAGCGCAACGAACTCTATCCGCTGCAAGTCGGCTACAAACCTTACGGACAGAGCGGCATGGAGATCAGCGATTGGTTTCCCCGCATCGCCAGGAATGCCGACCGCATCGCCCTGGTGCGTTCGATGTATACCACCGACAGCAATCATGGAGCGCAGACGCAATTTCACAGCGGTCGTCACAATTTGGATGGAGATTTTCCCAACCTCGGAGCCTGGGTGCACTACGGGCTGGGAAGCCTGAATGAAAACCTTCCGCAGTTCATTTCCATGGGGACCCGTGAATACTGGAACAAACGGGACGGACATTATCTGGGGCCGGCGCATGATGCGGTGCCGCTGCGGATTGATCCGGCCAACCCGCTGGATTTCGGCATTTCCGAACGTCCGTTTTCGCAGCAATCCAAGGAAATTGGTATTAGTTTAATGCGCAGGCTCAACGACCTGCGTGGCGTCGAATATCCACAGGAACCGGCCATGGCGGCCCGAATCGCCTCGTATGAACTGGCCTTCCGCATGCAGACTTCGGTTCCGGATATCGTTGATTTTTCCAAGGAAGCAGAGGAGACTAAATCGCTCTACGGATTGGATCAGCCGCATTGCCGCGAATTTGCGGGTCAATTGCTCGCGGCGCGGCGATTGGTGGAACGCGGAGTTCGCTTTATACAAATTCAACATGGCGGAGGCGGCGCCGGCGCCTGGGATGCGCATGGTGGATTGAAGGAGAACCATGCGACGCAGGCGCTGGCGGTGGATCAACCGGTCGGTGCGTTGCTGGAAGATTTGGACCGCAGGGGAATGCTCGATGAAACGCTGGTGGTGTTTGCAACGGAATTTGGCCGCACGCCAGGATCGCAGGGCGGCACGGGACGCGACCATCACGTTTTCGGGTTTTCCGTCTGGATGGCCGGAGGCGGATTGAAGCGGGGAGTTGTGCATGGGACGACGGATGAAATTGGATTTCATGCGGTCGACAACCGCCACTACGTGACCGATATCCATGCGACCATTCTCAAACAGATGGGCCTTGATTCGCGCAGACTGGAAATCCCCGGCCGCAAGCGACTGGAGATCGATCATGGCGTGCCCATCACTGAGATCATCGCGTGAGGGACGATACGCATGCCCGTGGTGATTCCCTGCAATGCCTGGCTGGCCTGATGGTGTATGATGGTGAACAGGAGCGGACGAAGCGGCTGGTAAAACCTAACCTCAAGCATGTCATGAAGAATTCTGTAAACACCTCAAGTCGCCGCCAATTTCTCGGTGAAATCGGAAAAGGCACCCTCGCGGTCACCGTGGGGCCGATGATGGCAGCCGAACTTGGACTCGCCCCACCGGCATTGGCGGATGAGACGCCCAAGGCTTTGCATTTCGGGGCCATGGAACCGCTCGTGAGTTTCATGCAGGAAACGGAGATTGGGAAACTCCAGCCGGCGCTGGTGCAGAAGCTGCGGGAGGGCGAAACCCTGGACCGCCTCGTGGCTGCTGCGGCACTGGCCAATACACGGACGTTCGGGGGTGAGGACTACGTCGGTTTCCATACCCTGATGGCCATGACCCCGGCGCTGCGCATGTCCCGTTCGCTCACCGCCGAGCGCGCCGCCCTGCCGGTGCTGAAAGTGCTTTATCGCAACACGAACCGCATTCAGGAAAAGGGCGGCCGGACCAATGAGGTGCTGACGGCGCTCGCCCCGACGGATGGAGCGGCGCCCACCGAATCGCTCCGTGATCTGGTCCGTCGCAAGGACACGGCCGGTGCCGAGCGCTGCCTTTCCTCCCTTGCGAAGACCAAACCAGAGGCGGCCTTGGATGCCCTGTTGGAAGCGGTGCAGGAGGACACCGAGGTTCACCGCACCGTGCTTCCCTACCGGGCCTGGGATTTGCTGGACGTGGTGGGACGGGATCACGCGGAGACGCTGCTGCGCCAATCCGTGCGCTATTGCATCAATGCCGAGGGCTGGCGCTCGGCTGAATGGGATGCCCATGGTGCGGTGCTGGTTAAATTGTTTGATCAATTTTCCCTGATGGGCAAACCGCCGGGAAACCGACCCGCAGAGGACGCGTGGGTATTGAAACTCAGTGAGACCATTTTTTCCAGCACACCGGCGCAGGCATCCGAAGCCGTGGCGGCGGCACTGGCCGAGGGATTTAATCCGGAGGTGATTGGCGAGGCTTTATCACTGGCCGCGAACCAACTGGTCCTGCGGGATCATGGCCGCACACCCTCCATGGAGGTGAGCGGCAAACCCGTTGGTAGTGTGCATGGCGATTCCATCGGCGTGCATGCCAGTGACTCGGCGAATGCGTGGCGGCATTTGGCATCGGTGAGTGGACCGCGCAATGTCCATGCCTGCCTGATCCTTGGTGCATGGCAAATGGCCCGGGACCGCACGGCACGGGGTGGCGATTTTGCAAATTGGGAACCCCTGCCCCTGCAGCAGCATTTGAAGAGCCTTTCCAGCACGGCTCCAGCGGCGATTTTGCTGGAGTCCGACGAGGCCATCCGGCAGAATCTCCAGGCACGGGCCAGCGCCATCATTCATCGTTATGGGCAGTTGGGGCACCCGGCGGGGCCGGCTTTCGATCTCATGCTGAGGCACGCCACCAACGAGGACGGTTCCCTGCATGCGGAGAAATATTTCCAAACGGCGCGCGATGATTTCCAATCGACACGACCTGCGCTGCAATGGCGGCATCTGGTCGGACTTGCGCGGGTGACGGCCAGTGAGTTTGGGCGTCCGGCACCCGGGCAGGCGGAGGCGCGGAGTTTGCTGGGGTTGGGTGGGTCTGCTTAGTCGGCTTGGGGACGCCGCCGAGGTGCGGATCTCCTGACGTCGCCCTCTACACGCGGGAGAGAGGTCTCAGTTTGGCTGCAGCCAGCGGATGTCGCCGTTGAAGGCGTTGAGTTTGAGGCAGACGTAGTTGGAGGGGGTTTTCTCCTTGTTGCGGATGTATTCGTCACGACCCATGACGGTGAGGAACCACTTTTTGGTGGTGGAAAGGTTCATTGATCCATCGGGGCGGAATTGGAAGGCGTAGAAATCTACTTCCGTTTCGGCCTTCTCCGGGTCCACACCCTTGATACTTTCCTTGCCGGTGCGCATTTCCGTCCCGAGCAGGGTGGACTGGGCGGGATCAATGCTGATCACAATCCCGGCGGGAAGCTGTTTGAGGTCCCCCACTTTGGTGTAGACCACCTTGGACCTGGAGACATCCGAATCGTCGCTGTCATTGCTCAACTCAACGACATACATCTGATAAGCCAGGCAGTGGGTGGTGCTTTCAGGGGTTTCCTGATCGTCATATTTGTAAAAGCGCACTTCCACGGGGAGGTTTCTCTTGATGGCGGTGAGGTGGGCGGAGGCCAGGAAATTTCGCAGCGCCTCGGCTCCCTGATTGAGTTTGGATCCCTTGAAAGCGGAGGTCATGGTGGGGGCGGCCATGACGAGCATGAGAGCGATGATGGCCACGACCACCAGCAGTTCGATCAAGGTGAAGGCCCGGTTCGAAGGGGCCGGACGGTTGATGGATAATTTCATGGAAAGGATGGATTGAAGTGGGAAAAATTCAGGGCGGGAATTCAGAATTTTAGTTGGAGGCGGAAATGTTCGTGAATCCACCCCACTTGGCTTCACGGAGGCGGACGCTGGCGCGGAAGATACGGAATTTGATTTCGGGGGTCAGGTCGGAAAGCGTCTTGCTGAGGACCGCCAGGTCCGCATCGAGATTGGCGGATTTGGCGAAGAGGTTTTTGGTGAAATCACAATCCGTAACCTTAGTTAGTGAATCGATTTGCTTGTTTTGGGAATACCTGTGGAAATCGGCTTCATCGACGGCCACCATGAGCACTTCCACAATCGGAGGCAGTGCATGGCGGCTCTTTTCGACATTGGTATTGCCGCCGGCCAAACCAATCTGAGTGGACTGCCAGGCACGGGAATCGTAATAATAATTTGGGGAAAGATCCGCACGCAGGGCGGCGGTCTGGGACTCGGAGGGCAGGAGGATAAGGGCGATGATGTTTTCAGCGACGACGCGGATCGTTCGATCCGAAATATCGTTGGAAGCTGAGGCACTGGTGCCGTCGTAATTGTTGGCACAGTTACAGCCGAAGAGCTGATTATTCAGGAACCAGGCGTTAAGATTGGCGACGGACTGGCCGGTCCCGAGAGACCGCAGTCCAAGGTTATAGACCTGGAGGCGCTCGGTGGGTTGGTTGAATTCCATGAGGCGGAATCGGAACCGTTCGCGTGGTTTGTTTTCAAGACTATTCACGAATGCAGGGCGGTCCGAGGAGTCCGATCCGAACTCCACGAAGTAGCCCCAGGCATTGAGCAGATTCGGGAACTCCTTGTATTTCAGCTGGGTGGTGCTATTGGCGGCCGGTTCGGCAAGATTCGAAAATCCGGTGGGTGCATGGAAGAACATGGCGTGCGTAGCCCGCTGACCGGATCCGGCTGGCGCCGTGCCCAGAACATTGGGCACCGGTCCGCTTACAAAGTGGAGATCAGATTCACGCTTAAAGCCACTGGCGATTTTGGCCGCATTACTGGTGTAGGCCCAGTAGGGGTTGAGAGTTGCCTGACTGAGACGCCGAGTGATGGCCTCAAATCCGGTGCGGGCGTCCTTATATTCGGAGACGGCATCGCGGGATTTCTTCCAGGTGATCTGGGTGCGATCCAGCATCTGAAAGACCAGCAGCATGATAAGGCTGAGGACGGACATGGAGACCAGAAGCTCGATCAAGCTGAAGGCGCGTATTGCGGGAGTTGGGTAGAGGGATTTCATAACTGAAAATGGAGTTGATCTGGGAGGAGCCATTCTATTGGGAGAACTCACTGGTCCCCATGTTGGCGATCATGACGGCGTATGTCTTGATGTATTTGACCCTGGCTGGGTCGTTTGAAGTGAAGACCGGGGATCGCCCACCGGGAGTGAATTCAATGGTGATTTTCACTCTGCGGAGATGGGTGTAGCCTTTGGTGTAGTTGAGCACTTTGGCCTTGTGACCCTCCTCGTTGTCGGCGTATTCCATGAGGGTGGCGTAACTGGCAGTGCGGGTTCCGGCGCTGGTGGGGGTAATCAGTGTTCCCTGAGAGTCATAATAGCGGGTTTTGGCTTTACCCATCAGGTCATCCAATTTGGGTGTGGCCGGAGTATTCGGAGGGGGCGGAAGATTGTTCCAGTCGGATTGCTGGGCATCGCTCACCAATTCCTGGACAATCCGCGATTGAATGGCAGTGGTGGCGGCATCGTGGAGGCTCTCGACCCCTGCCGGCATGATGCCGATGAGGCCGACCATGACCGTGGCGACAATGCCCATGGCAACGATCACTTCGATAAGACTGAAGCCGCGAGCGGAGGAAATCCGGTGTTTCATATGATGATTGGGGAAGGAATGAGGTGGCTGGAGGTGGCGTTTCGTAAATACAATGCATTTACATGGGCATGGATGCAAGATAATTCGGGAAAATGTTCGGAAAAGTATTTTTGGGCAGGTTTACCATGCAATCGACTCCGGGAAATCGCAGATGGGTGTATCCGGGGTCACTCCAGGGGCGAGCCACGGGTCCCGGTTGTTACTGACCTGAATTCGGAACATTTGTCGAACCCCCAGACCCGAGATCGGTGTGATTGTGGAAATGGTGACGAGCTGCGTTCCGTCATCATTGGAAACAGTCGGGGCGGAAACGACGAACTGACTGAAACTCTGCCAATCGCCATTTCCAATATCCGCCCGTTCCGGCTGATAACGGATATCCTTGATATCAAAGGCCCCGTTTTGGAGATCGTTGGGATCGAACGCCCCCACCAGCGTTCTGAACCGCAACTGGATGGTGCCGTCCGGATTGGGACTGATCACGGGAGCGTAGGGTTGGACGGTGGAGTTCGGCAGCACGGTGGACTGGGCTGACACAGCCATGTTACTTCCGACAGCGTATTCGAGCAGATTCTTCATGCCGTCACCATCGGCATCCGCGGTGGCGGAGCGAAGCGCTTCCGGGTAGGAGGCGGTGGGCAATTGCAGGGCGATGGCGGAGCCCAGATCAACGGCAGCGATGGCGTCACCGGTGACCTTGAGATTGTCCATCAAAAAATATTTCGAGGCACTGCCGCTGGTGGTGCCTTCAAACTTGATTTTGACCGACCGGGTGCCGTTGGGAATGAGGACCGCGGAATCGCGGAAGGTCAAGCCGCCACCGGTGTCGAGTGCTGCGGTGCTGTTGGGATCCGGGGGGCCCGGGGTGAAAATGACGATCCGGGGCTGCAGGATGAAGTCGTTGTTGGTGGCGGTGGAATTGTAGCCACGGACGGCGAGCACATTATTGGGCCCTGAGTTGACATTGGCTTTGAAAATGGCGGTGACATCGAAGTTTGTGAAGGTCGCCCCGGGCTCGCCCGCGCCGCGGTCGGTGGGATTGGCGGTGTCTGTGGTTGGCTCTACCGGGCTGGAGGACCCCACCAGTTTGACCCCATTGAGCCAGGCACCGAAGGAATCGTCGTACCGGATCTGCAATTCCACCTTGGTTACATTGTTGAAGTTGACGCCGGTGGTGGAGAAGGGGATGCGCAGGTTCATGCGGGTTTCTCCGGCGAAAGAGGCAGTGCCGAACATTTCCGCCTTGGCGGGCACTTTGCTGATGCTGTCGAGATAGGCGTTGAAGTCGGCGGTTCCTGCCGTGTTGTCATACCCAATGCCCCCCTTTGGATTCGCCGCCGCCTGGTTTCCCGCGCGCCAGAAGTTCGTAGTGAGGACGCCGGGGGCAGGAGGGGTATTGAATGCCGACCATCCGGCAGGCACTAGATTACTCCAGGTGGGTGGATTGGTGGTGGTGTCGGCATTGAGCGTCTTGTGGACAAAAATTCCGGTATTGGCCGTGTGGGCACCGTTGCCCGCGATACCATTAAGGGAGAAACTGGTGTCGCTAATTTTCGTGATGACCCGGGTGCCATTCACGGCGGTATTGCCGACCGCACCGGCAATCGTGACACTGTCGCCCGTCAGGTAACCGTGGGGGAAATTCGAGACAATGACAATGGGATTGGCATTGGTGGCGGAGACCACGATCCGCTGCCCGATGGTGGGGATCATCCAATGATTGGGCGCATTTTCATCGACCAATGTTGCGGGCACTGTGGGGGAGGCGACAAAGGTGTAGTTGAACCAGGGCGTCTGGGTGAAGGTAATGCCGTCGCTGCTGGTGAAAAGGGTGGCCTTGAAGTTGTCGGCAGCGGCCCACGAGGCACCTGAGCCAAGTTCCGAACGCATCTGCAGGGAGGCTTTGATGTTCTTGAAATTCTGCGTATCGATCCGCTCCGTTTCCAGAATGAATTTCGAGTTGGTGGAAAAGGCCATCTGCCGGGTGTCACCGGGGAAAGAGGAGAGCAGCGCAAGCGGGGGGGTGTATCCCAGAGCGTTGTCATTTTTTACCACCCAGGTTTCGAACTGAAGCAAGGTATGGTTGAAGGCCCGGAGGTAGCCAAAATGGTCCGCTGTCAAAAACGGTTCCACTCCCTCTTCAAAATCCTGAAACACGCCGACTGTCGCATCGCCATAGCAGGGGATGGAGGTGGTGCCGCCGAGGGTGAAATCAAAGAACACATCCGAACTGGTGGTGGCGGCCTGGTGCAATTCGACGGCGATGACGTTGTTGGTGTTGGCGACCATCGTGCCATTGGGAACGATGAAGGTCGAGGAAACCAACCCCGCCTGCACGTCAATGGCACCGGTGGCCAGAGTATTGCCGTCCACCGCCCCAGCCGGCATATTTTCCCGCCGCAATTCCACGCCGTTGATGTACACAATGATCCCGTCGTCCCAGCGCGCGCCGCTGAGAAGCGCAACGGGAAGGATCGCCCCAGGATTAAAAGACTTGCGGAAATAAGTCGTGATCCATTTGGGATTGTTTGCATCATCACCGGTATTAAAATGGATCAGCGAGGTGGCGCCATTGTTGACCGCTCCACCCACCTTGTAACCGAAACTGCTGTTCGCGCTGCGCCAGGCTCCGTCCGCGAAGCCGGCCGCCTTCCAGTTTGCGGCCGGGGTGGTGCCATTATCGAGGATTTTCCAGGCAGTATTCGTGGCGATGTACGAGGTGACCTGGGCCCCCGCCTGGGCGGCCAGTCCGAGGGCGACGGCAACCAGGGCGGAGGATTGGAGAAATGCTTGGAAACGAGAGGGCGTTTTCATGGCGCGAGGGGGGGGATTTGTGGAGTGGGAGGGAGGGATGGGCAAATTTACATTGCACATACCGCAGACTAGGGGATTTCCGGATGGCATGTCAATCTTAGAAATCACGGAAATCTGCCTGTTTTTCATTTATTTTGTGGTATCAGCCCCCCATGAGTCCAGACCAGCAGGCGGCCCCGGTGGGCATATTTGATTCGGGAGTGGGCGGACTTTCCGTAATGCGGGAGGTGCGCAGGCTGCTGCCGGCGGAGGATTTGATCTACGTCGCGGACAGCCAGCACGTTCCGTATGGCAATAAATCGGCCGAATTCATCCTCGGCCGCAGCCGCAGATTGACGGAATTTCTTCGCGAGAAGGGCTGCAAGGCCATCGTCATCGCCTGCAATACCGCCACGGTCGCCGCCGCCGCCACCTTGCGGGCGGAATGTCCGGGTCTTCCCATCATCGGTATGGAACCCGCCGTGAAACCGGCGGTGGCTGCCAGCAAACGCGGCATCGTCGGCGTCCTCGCCACCGTCGGCACGCTGCAGAGCGCGCAGTTTGCCGCGCTGCTGGATAAATTTGCCGCCAGCGTCCGCGTCGTCACCCAACCCGCACCAGGCCTCGTGGAATGCGTGGAGGCGGGGGCACTCACCTCCCCAGCCACACGGCAATTGGTGGAACGATTCGTGCAGCCTCTCATCGATGCAGGCGTGGATGTCATCGTGCTCGGCTGCACGCATTATCCCTTTTTACGACCGCTGATTCAGGAAATCACCGGGCCGGAAATCACCCTGATCGACACCGGGGCCGCCGTGGCCCGGCAACTCGCAAATCGCCTGCAGGAAACCAGCCTCCCCCACGAACCGTCACATCGCGGTTGGGAAAAATTCCACACCACCGGCCCCCTCGCCGCCACGCGATCCGCGCTCGCCGTCCTCTGGCCAGGCCCGGCGGAAGTGCTCCCGGCTTCGTGTGTTTGATTCCGCGATTTCGCCCATCATCCCTCCGGTCTTGCAAATCCCCCATCCCCGCTTACGAAATCCTCCCCATGACCCCTCAACCGTTCCTCGATCCCTCCTTCCACGTCCGTTGGAGCCAGCTCCAACCCGACAGCATCGTCCCTGACATCCGCGCCGCGCTGCAGGATGCCCAGTCCAAGCTCGATGCCGTCTGCGTCACGGATCGCGGGCGCATGAATTTCGAAAGCGTCTTCGGAGCCTTTGAAAATGCCACCGCCTCGCTCAATGAAGCCTGGGGCCTCGTCAGCCACCTCGATTCCGTCTGCAACTCCCCGGAACTCCGCACTGCCTACAACGCCATCCTCCCTGAAGTCACGGAATTCTTCGCCCGCATCCCCCTCAACGAATCCCTCTGGGACCTTTTCAAGACCTATTCCCAGACTCCCTCCGCCGCCGCCCTCACCGGCGTGCAACGCCGATTCATGGAGGAAGCGCTCGCCGATTTTCGCGCCAGTGGTGCCGATCTCCCGCCTGACAAAAAATCCCGCCTCGAAGCCGTCGAAGCCCAGCTCGCCCAGCTCACGCAGAAATATTCCGAAAACGTCCTCGACGCCACCAACGCCTGGGAACTGGTCATCGACGACGAAACCAAACTCGCCGGCCTCCCCCCCACCGCACGTGATGCCGCCCTCTCCGATGCCCGCGCCAAAGGCCTCGGCACCCCTGAGTCACCACGCTGGCGCTTCACCCTCAAAGCCCCCAGCATGTTCCCCATCATGGAGCATCTGGAGGACGATGCCATCCGCCAGCAAGTCTGGGCAGCCAGCGCCCAGGTCGGTCTCCAGGAGCCCTGGGATAATACCCAGCTCGTCCGCGACATCCTCCGCCTCCGCCAGGAAAAGGCCACGCTGCTCGGCAAGGCCAATTTCGCCGATCTCGTCCTCGAGCGCCGCATGGCCAAGGACGGCGCCACGGCCAGCAAATTTATCGAGGATCTCCACTCGCGCATCGGCACCGCATTCCGCCGCCAGTGCCGCGAGCTGCAGGAATTTAAAGCCGAAATGCTGCGCCTTCCCGCCACGCCATTGCAGCCCTGGGAGGTCGCCTACTGGGCCGAGAAACGCCGCAAGGCGCTATTTGATTTCGACGAGGAGGAACTCCGCCCCTACTTCCCCATCGACGGCGTGCTCAACGGCCTCTTCCGCCTCACGGAAAAAATCTTCGGCCTCAAGATCAAGGAAATCCCCGCGCAGTTCGTCGATCCCGCGCTGCCGGTCTCAAACGCCACCGCTCCCGAAGTCTGGCATCCTGAAGTAAAATTCTACGAACTCTGCAACGAGAACGGCATCCCCCTCGGCAGCTTTTACGCCGACTGGCATCCTCGCGATGCCAAACGCGGCGGTGCCTGGATGAACTACCTCAAGACCGGCCTCCCTCCCGGCGACGAGCACGACCGCACACTCCACCTCGGCCTCATCTGCGGCAACATGTCGCCCCCCACCGAAGGCAAGCCCGCCCTCATCACCCATGCGGAAGTCGAAACCGTCTTCCACGAGTTCGGCCATCTCCTCCACCACCTGCTGGGAAACGTCGCCATCAAATCCCTCAACGGCGTCAACGTCGCCTGGGACTTTGTCGAACTCCCCAGCCAGATCATGGAAAATTTCTGCTGGGACCGCGACAGCCTGGACTTCTTCGCCCGCCACTACGAAACCGGCGAACCCATCCCCGCCAAGCTCTTCAAAAAGATGCTCGCAGCCCGCAACTACAATTCCGCCATCACCACCATGCGCCAGCTCGCCATGGCCAAAATGGACCTCGCCCTCCATATCGAATTCGCCCAAGCCCCCCCGGAGGACCTCGATGCCACCATCGACGAACTCATCAAGTCCTATCAAATGCCCCTGCAAACCAAGCCCCCCAGCATGGTCCGGCGTTTCAATCACCTCTTCAGCAGCCCGGTGGGTTACGCGGCTGGATATTACAGTTACAAATGGGCCGAAGTTCTCGACGCCGACTGCTTCACCCGCTTCCAGCGCGAAGGCATCTTAAATCCCGCCGTCGGCAAAGACTTCCGCGCCAAGATTCTCAGCCAGGGCAACTCGCAGCCTCCGGATAAACTCTTCCGCGACTTCATGGGCCGCGAACCGGACCTCACCCCACTGCTCGTTCGCAGCGGGCTGGTCTAGGTTTCACAGCCATGTCGACGGCTCCGCCCACCAGCGGTAGGCCTTCCCTTCCGTGGAAACAATCCTTCCCAGCCCCGGCCACGGAAGATGAAATCCGTAGCAGCGGGTGTGCTTTTCAGCCGCTTGTTTCCAATATTTCTTGCGCGTCACCACCGACTGCACGGGATCATGATCGAAGGCAATCGTCCATTCCGGATCCGCAAACATCAGCAGCGAGTGATGCGCCAGATCCGTGAGGTGCAGCAATTCCTCCTTCCCAGACCGAATCCGGAAACACGCGTGACCATCCGTATGCCCCGGTGCGGCCTCCACGCTGATTTTGCCATCGAAAAACTCCGCCCCATCCTTCACGACGTGCAGTTTGACCCCAAGGGCATCGAACTTTTCCCGCACCTCCTGCACCATTCGCGGCAGCGAAGTTTTATCCCGTTTTGATTTGGAAAAATCCGGATGCTCGCCGCGCCAGAAATTCAATTCCGCCTCCAGCAGATAGACTTTCGCATTGGGGAAGACTGGTTTCCCATCCGCCGCAAATCCATTCAAATGATCCGCATGCGAATGACTGAGAAATCCCGCCGTCACTTCCTCTGGCGCAATTCCCGCCGCCGCCAGACCATCCATCAGCCAGCCCATCTCCGGATTGTTCCCGCGACCAAAACCCGCATCGAAAAGCGCCACCTCCTTTCCGATCCGCACCGCCAGAATATTCACATACAACGGCAGTGCATCCGTCGCCTCCCCATGCCGTACCAACTCCTCCAGCATCACCGGCCGCTCCTCCTCCGGCCACATCAGCCCCAGCCCCTCACGAAAAGCCAGATGACAATCACTGATGGAAAACGCCTCCAACTCCCCAATCTTAAACTTGTAAACATAGGGATTACGGAAAGCAGCCCGCACCTGCGCTCCAGCCGGAACCTCCGCCCCCAGACGCTCCCCCACCGTCGCAAGGCCCGACATCGCCGCCCAAAAAAAATGCCTCCGACTCAGTCGGTTGATGGTGGGCGCATTTGATTTTTCTAAATCGGTTTTGAGTGAAATTGGAGAATCCATGCACTCAGTTTCACCTCCCCCCACTCACCGTCAACTCCCCCCACCCTACGCAACCACCGCCTCATCTTGCAACACCAGGAAATATCCCAAATCGATTTTTCGGTTGCACCCCCTGAGAATGCAAGTAATGCCGTCCCCTCCGGCGAATTTCACCCTTCGCCAACCCACAGGCGCGGTTAGCTCAGTTGGTAGAGCAGCGGACTTTTAATCCGTTGGTCCTGGGTTCGAGTCCCAGACCGCGTATCTCCTAGAATCAGCCTCCAGCAATGAAAGGAAGGATTTAAAGGCGCTCAGGGGAGACAAGCCAAGATGCAGCAAAATGCACGAAAAGGTGCTAAAATGAACCAAAATAAGCATCAAACAAGCACCTGCCAATTTCGCCTTTGTTCCGACGCGTGATTCCCGGTCCATTCTGTTTCTCTCCACTCTGTCGGGGAAGAAATCAAAATCTCAAAGCGTCCGCGTGTAAAATTGTGCTCACGAGGCGGCGTGGCGTGAAACTCGGAAAAACTTTATCGACCTCCCTCCCCCCTAGTCGGTGTGGGTCGGTGTGCCTTACTCACTGATTGAGTGTCATTTTGATTTTTGCTTTCTCGCGGAACAAATGGGGGCGGAGGGGGAACTCGGTGCCCTGAATCGATCCCCAAATAGAGGTAGCCTAAAAGGGGTGGGCCTCTAATGACCCCACCCGAAAGGAACGATCCGAGGACATTTGCTAGTTTCGACCTTTTGCGGGGGGCTCGCTAAAAAATACTCGGAGTCCGCCGACCCGCGTGCCATTGAGGCGTCAAGGAGACTCCCTAAGTGCATAGGTGAGTGCAGGCCCGTTACCTCCCAGCCTTCCCTCCCTTCCGCCACTCCCACGGCGCAACCGGGGCCGGATCCGCCCATAGTCCCCGGCGTGCCCTCTGTGCCCCCTCCTGTGCCGTCTGGAATGCCCCGTCCTTGGAATACTTGTCGAATCGCCAAGCCATGCCGGCCTTGACCATGGCGAGGTTCACGTCTGCACCGTCCACAAATACCCTCGCCAGCGTCCGGCCATACCGATCTTTCCCGGTGGCGCGAATCTCCACGGTCCCGAGCGTGAAATCCGTTGTGACCGATTGCCTATGGGAGGATGATCGGGGCGATGGGTCTGGGTTTAGGTCCACAATCTTGGCAGGCCCTCCTCCTCTCGAAACCCAACGCCCCAGTCTCTCAATCCGGAAACCCATTGCCCGCTTATTCATCCCGCGAGCATTTTTTACCACCCAGTTCCCATCCGGCTCATGACTCGACCCGCGAAAAACAATTTCCTTTCAGCGAGCCAGATCTTCCCCTAGCTTTCGTCGGAATGGCAAATTCCTGGCATTTATGGACATGACGCTTTATTCGACGATTCGCCTCCTTGCTCTGGTTGGCTCCGGTCTCGTTGCCGGGGCCATGGCTGCGCACACGGTCGTACTTGGAACGATCCTGACGTGGCTCCTCAATGAGCGCCGCCCTCAGGAACTCCACACCCTGCTTGACGGCTACAGGAAGCGCTACTTGGCGCGAATCATGGTTTATTGGGCGGTTTTCGGCGTTCATTTTCTTGCTATCAGCGGCTTCGCGATTGTGGCATTACGCGATGGACACGGAACTTGGCTGGCGATCGCTGCGGCGGCGATCGGTGGGCCGCTATGGGTGGGAATCCACCTCTCAACATTCGGCCGACTTGAGGCGAAGGCCATGACCACCCCCGAGGCATTGACAGAGGCGGAGCGGGCGCGCTTCGTGCGGTATAATGGCGCGCTCCATGTCTTCTATGCATTCTGCCTGTGCGTCTCGTTTATCCTCATCGCCCTGACCCCTGTGTGAACCGCAAGTCAGCCGTCGCTCCTGTGCTCCAAGAAATTCCGAAAGAGCCGGTGAAGGAGGACGGGAAACGCACCATGGCGATGCTGGAGCCAATCGAGATCGGAATTACCCACTGTGGGATTCTTTGGTCCTGAGTCCTAGTCCATGACCACGTATCTTTTCGATTCGGTCTCCAGTAAGGCTGAGCAAATGATGGGAAGGTCCTTTGTTGGGAAAAGGGAGGATTTGCAGGTCTCCGTACTGCAATGGAACCATCATAACCTCATGAAGCGTTTAACGACAAAAAGCTTGCCTTGTTTCCACCGCTGCGCGCACACTAGGCCAATGAACGCCAATTCCTCCGTCCTCCTGCTCTGCGCTGCCGTGCTTTCCTCCTGCAGTTCCATGAATTCGCCCATTCCCCCCGGTGCCAAAGCCAGGGATCATGGTCTGATCGGCGCGGGTGAGGGACCGGCGTGGAAGGACGGGGGCCTCTATTTCACGGATGGCCGGAACATCAATCGGATGGATGCTGATGGCAAAACGCGCGTTTTCAGGGGGCCGCAACTGGCGCGCTCCTCCAATGGGCTGATGTTTGATCGCGAGGGAAGATTGATTGCGTGTGAATCGGGCGCCCGCCGCGTCACCCGCACGGAACGGAATGGCACCATCACGGTGCTGGCGGAGCGATATCAGGGAAAGCGGTTCAATACCCCCAATGATCTTGCGATGGATTCCAAGGGCCGCATTTATTTCACCGATCCCCGCTATGGTCCGCGTGAGGGCATGGAAATTCTCGATGCCTCGGGAAAAACCCTGGAGGGAGTTTTTCGGATTGATGCGCCGGGAAAAATCACCCGCCTGGAACTGCCCGGTATTGAACGCCCCAACGGCATCCTTGTAAGTCCGAAAGACGAATTCCTTTACATCGCCGACAACAACAATAACACCCACGGTGGCTCGCGAAAGCTGTTCCGTTTCCGCCTCAATCCCGACGGTAGCGCGGATCCCACCAGTGGCAAAGTCATCTTTGATTGGAAAGGCGGACGCGGGCCGGACGGAATGAAAATGGATGCCGCCGGACGCCTCTATGTGGCGGCGGGAGTCAATAAAACCAACGATTACGAAACCACCGAATTCAAGGCGGGGTGCTACATCCTTTCACCGACAGGCAAACTCCTCGACTTCATCCCCACCGCGCCGGACGAAGCCTGCAACTGCGCCTTCGGTGGCGCGGATGGTAAAACGCTTTTCATCACCTCCGGCAATCACCTCTGGAGCATTCCCGTCACCACCCCGGGCTGGTCGGCCTCACGCTGAAGGAAATCATGCACGCCGACTCCCCGCAGAATCCTCTCCACGGGGTCACGCTTGAAATGATCCTGACGCGATTGGTCGCGCATTATGGTTGGGAGGAATTGGGGCGAATCATCCGGGTGAATTGTTTCAACGTGGATCCGAGCATTGCCTCGAGCTTGAAATTTCTCCGCAAGACGCCCTGGGCGCGATCGAAGGTGGAGTCCCTTTACTGTTTCATGATCGGGGAGAAAGCAGGCTCGTAAGGCGCTCCCCATTGACTTCACCCCCACCTCCCGATCACCTGAGATGCACCTGTCCTCCTTGAAAATCGCGATTGTTGGTTCCGGCACAGCCGGGCCGGCCTCGGCGATTTTTCTCGCACGGGCCGGACACGCGGTAACCTTGTTCGAACGTGCTCCGGTGAAATTACCCCTCGGCGCGGGCTTTCTGCTGCAACCCACCGGTCTCGCTGTCATGGACCAACTGGGCCTGCTCGGCAATCTGCTGCCCGAGGTCGCGAGGATTTCAAAACTCCACTGTCGCACCAAATCCGGCCGGGTGCTGCTGGACCTGCCTTATGCCGAACTTGGCGATGACCTGTTTGGTGCCGGCACTCACCGCGCGACGTTTCTCGATCTGCTGCTCAATACAGCCGAAAAAGCCGGCTCACGCATCCTCTGGGACACACCCATCGAATCCATCAGCCGCGATTCCTCTCATCATCCACGACTTCATGACAACCGCGGCCACATGCACGGCCCATTTGATCTGCTTCTGATCTGCGATGGAGCGCAGTCCACCTTGCGCGCCCAATCCGGCATCCCCTCGCGTGTCAGCAAATATCCCTGGGGGGCTCTTTGGTTCATTGGTCGGCGCACCCCGGAGTTCGACCCCTCAGTCCTCTGGCAATGCGTGGGATCCACGCGCCAACTGACGGGATTTCTTCCCACCGGAACACACGATGACCTGCTGAGTCTCTTCTGGAGCCTCCGTCTCGATGCCATCGATGCTTGGAAAAAAACGCCCCTCGACAAGTGGAAACGCGCCATCCTGACCCTGGCTCCGCAGGCGGAAAATTTCCTCGCGCAAATTCAGTCGCATACTCAAATCTCCACAGCGGCTTACCACGATGTCCGCATGCGACAGTGGCACGGGGACCGCGTTGTCATTCTTGGTGATGCCGCTCACGCCCTCAGTCCCCAGCTCGGCCAGGGAGTCAATCTCGCTCTCATGGATGCCTCGGTGCTCGCCGGCGTACTCGCCAACCATCCGCTGCCCCAGGCGCTTGCGCGCTATACCCGGCTGCGCCGCAGCCATCTGCGTTTTTATCAATTTGCCACCCGCTGGGCCACCCCATTCTTCCAATCCGACTGGCTGCCACTCGGATGGATGCGCGACCTCGCCTTTCCCATCCTGCAACGCATCCCTGTCCTCCGCCGCCAGATGAGCGCCACGATGCAGGGTGGAAAAACGGGTATCTTTTCCCGTGCTTGAGCGGATGGTTTCCACTCCACGATTACCGATTCCATGGAAACCGAAAAAATCCCCCGAGTCCGCGACGAATCCCTCTGTCCCTGCAAAAGCCGGCTGCGTTATCGCGACTGCTGCCGCCCGTTCCACATGGGCACTGCCGTTCCGGAAACTGCGGAGCAGTTGATGCGTTCACGCTACAGCGCGTATTTTTTCCGCCTGACCGATTACCTGGTGGACACCACCCATCCTGACACCAAGACGCCGGACCTCCGCGAAGGAATTCGGGAAACTCTCAACCACGCGCTTTGGAAATTCCTGACAATCCTCGGAACCAGCAAGGGCCAGGCCGGTGATAAAACCGGCAAGGTGGAGTTCATTGCGGAATACTACCACAACGATGTCCCTTACGAGCATCACGAAATCTCCCGATTCCGCCGCTACAAGGGCGTCTGGAAATATCTCGATGACAAAGGCTGAGCGCCGTGCGCTCGGAATTAGAAATTATACAATTTCCCGCGCGCCGCATCCACAAAGACCTGCGGACTCTGCAGGTAAGAGTCCGGAGGATCAGGCATCGTGCTGTCATCAAGCACCGGAAGCGTGCGTCCAATGGTCGCGTCCTCAGGCTGGCTGGCGGAGATATTCAGCGGTGTGCCGGTGCGGACAATGCTGAACATTTTCTGCGCGGATTTGATGGGAAGACGCACACAACCGTGCGTGCAGGGGAAGGGTTTCACGAAGCCCCAGTGCATTCCATAGGCGGGAGCAAACTCCATCCAATAGGTCATGGGGTAACCGGCCCCGGGGCTGCTCGCGCGGCGGCGGTTAGCCTGCTTGTTGTAGATGGTGAAATTTCCACGCGGCGTCGGGGTGCTGGCGGTGCCCACCGAACACGGTGTGGCCAGGAGAACCCTGTTGCCCTCCATCACATAAATACGCTGGGCACCGACACTCATTTTTACCCGCACGGCGGACGGATTGGTTGGCTGCTGGACCGGAGGGTCAAACGTCGTTGAATAACGTCCGGTGGCCTTGGTCGGAGCCGTGCAACTGGAGGTGAAGAGAGCCAGGGCGGCAACAGCGGAGGAGGTAAGGGTGCGAAGAAGTCGGGTTGTCATGGCACGGCCCATAACACAAGTATGTTGCATGCGCAATGTTTTCTGGGACGGCTTCATCATCGTAATTTGTCCTGTGGATCGGACTTAAATTCCTCCGCCGCGAAGCCGGTGCAGGTAGTGCATGAATGCGTTCAGAATAGAGAATCCCGGCAGGGTCTGACGCTAGGTCGCGATGACTTCCTCGCGCTTCGCCCTGGCGGATGCAACGTTGGCCTTGGTAAGAAAGAGGTTGTGAAAGGCTGGCTGACACTGGGACCGCCGGACCAGACGGTGGTTGCCGCGCTGAAAGGATTGGTCGTTTCCTTGCCAAGGCAGCCCGCATGCCCGGTCAGACTAACTGCCGGGCAATACCCCGCGAAAGCCACGCCAATGTCCGTATTGCACTCCGTCACATGCGAACGGACTCGATTCACCCTTTCGTGGCGGACAGAGCGAGCATGGTTTTCATGACGATCGATTCCTCCGGTCCCAGGCGGGCGCCCTCGGCGAACAATTGCCGGGCCACGGTCTCGTAGTCCGGTGCGCTTCCGTGGCGCCTCTGCATGAGCAGCCTGACGTAGCGGATGGCGCGATCGATGAGTTTCAAATTGCTGGGTTTCACGTAGGTCATGAGGTTGTCCAGATAGCGGCCGAGCCGGCCCATGACGAGGGTGCTATGGGTGTTGAGAATAAGCTTGAGCAGCAGGTTTTGCGTCAGGAACGACGCCTCCGGCATTTCCATGGTGTGGTGAAGATCATCCAGAGAAAAAGAAATGCCGCTGGACGTCCGGCGAATTTTGAAATGGTGCAGGGGTGCTCCGCCGGTTCGGGCGCGGCGCTTCCCGAGCAGGGTGGCGGAGAAATCATAGCCGGCCAGCGCGGATGCCCCGGCAATTTCCCGGACCCCCTCCCATTCCAGAGTGCGTGGAGCTCGTTTCAACAGGGATTGCCACGCGGACCGGCCATCGGACAGATCCGGCATGTAAAGGTGGCACCAGCTGGCGCGTTCCTCAGGTTTGAGCTGATTTTCAAATGGTCGCAGCATGAACGTCGGCGACCGTTCCGTCGTGTCTGTCAACACGGTGATGCCAAAGACATCCGGGTCATAAAGAACAAATCCCCCATCCTCATAAATCTGCGCCTCCCGCGCGGTGAAGGGAGCCAGCCATGACAGGTCCATGGTCCGGACGCGCTCAAGAAATCGACGGACCTCCGACGCTGCTTCCGCAGGTTGTTCGCGATGCTGCACGGCAAATCCCAATGCGGCCATGAGCACCGTGCTCGCCTGCATGCGCGTGCTGCCCGCAAGGGCCATGGGACCGACGGCGAGGTTCAACTTTCGAATCTTTGCATTCTTCAGCACCCGCCTGGATCGCTCGGCAATGGGAATGAGTTCCTCATCCGGATTGCAGTAAAGAAACCACGGAGGATTGGTACTAAGTTCCGCCGCACGTTCCGTGGCGCCGATGACCCAGGGGGTCTCGCCTCCCTCTGTGGTGGCCAGCAGCAAATCGCCCTCGGCGAATCCCAATTCCTCCAGCTGCCGCGCGCCATACTCCGGGTGATCCTCGAATTTTTCGATGGCCTTGATCAGCGCCATGTCGCCGCCCGCCATGAAGGAAATGACCCGATCCTCCATGCCTGCCGGGAGCAGACCGCAGCGGCAGAACCATTCCAGACTCAGCGACAAACGTCCGGTGGCTCCGCAGCCACAGAAGTACAACCGCTTTCCAGCCTGCAGCGTCTGCTGAATGGCATCGGCCAGTGCCGGCAGGCCTGCAGACTTTTCCACAAACCGTTCCAGCGCCAGAACATCCACAGCCTGCAAGGCCGCCAGGGCTGCCGGAAGGTCATGCTGGGCCTGCTCGCTGAGATGCAGGGTAAGCGGATGCTGCGATTCCGTATCCAGGCCGCCCAGTTGAAACTGGCCCGCGACCGCAAAAAATTCCTCCACAGTGAAATCCATCAGCCATCAAATCACATCCTCGGGCCTAAAGCAACCGCGAGGGTCCGTGGAGGACTTTTTAACATGTCCATCCGGAGGATTTATTCCCCCCCTGCAAATCCCTCAATCTTGGCAGCAAGAATCCCTTTCCACTCAAGAGTATTCTGCAACTTCAATTTTCGCACACCGCCCACTGTTCCCGTTTCCCCTCTGGCGGAATTTGTCAAGATTCTTGTCACGACCCCCTTACGCGACCCCTTTACGACCTCCTTTAAGATCGTAAGCCATAAGGAGGAGAAGTTCGAGTTCGGCGGCAGCGTGGGCGGGCAACCGGGCCTTGTCAAACCGTGGAGGTGTGGCACATGGCTTTCAATGAGGACGCGGCGGAGGTGCTGGTGGGAATAGGGGTTCAGGAATGGGGGAAAAGCCCGGAGATTTGGCGGAACGCCTGGCCATTCCAAGGTCGGAAACCTTCTCCCAAAGGATCAAGATGCCGCAATCGGACTTCCGCCCACTTGAACCACAGGTCTGCCGGGGTGTTCTCTTCGGGCGCTTGGCCGTGCTCCTTCCAATACAAATCACTCGCCGCCTCGATATAGGCCCTGAGGTCTTTCGCGCAACGATGGGTCTTTGACTGTGCTTCGAGGACTTCAACTGCCTCTTTCTCCTTCCGCTTGATCGCATCCATCCGGTAGCGGAGTTCCTCAAGCTCCTTGCGGCGGCGCTCTTCCTCTTCCCGGCGAAGGAGCTCTTGTTTGAGAAATTCACCCGCAAGTGGAATGGTCGCGACGATCTGATCGAGGCAACTTTCGATGCGCTGGATCTTGCCGTCCTTCCAGGTCGAGGTTCGCTTGAAACCCCACCCGGCATCGATGGAAAACTCGAAGACGCCTGAAGGCACGTCCTCGTAGGTCGATCGCCAATTGCGTTTTCTCTCTGCGGCATCCTCATACGTCACCCGCTTGTTGCGCTCCCGGAGGAAGAAAGTCACACGCTCTCCGCTGGCCTCAATCCAACAGATGCCTTTGCCTCTTTCGTCCCCGTAGTTTCCGTATCGCTGTTGATTTCGTGATGGTTGTGCCTCGTCGAGTTGACACCGGAATTTCAAGCCGAGAGCTTCGACTCCCCGCGCGAAGGCATCGAGAAACAGCAAGGCGCGGTCCAAAGCATCTTCGGAAATGTTAGTGGAGAATCGTTTCCGTTCCTTGCGCTGGTCCCAATCTTTCCTGCTCCAAGCCTCGCGCAACTGGGTGCGCGTGGCCTTCACCAGCGGATGCAGGTTCTCCAAATCTGCGGCAATCGTGATCAACGGCAAGGCCTGGGTCTCCACCATTTCTGCAACCTCCTGCACCTCCTTCTGTTTTCTCACCCGCTCGGTCTTCTGCCGCTTGCTGTTAACCAGATCCACATCCCAAGTCAGGCGCGTTTGCTTCTTCGCCTTCGGCAGCGGGTCTTTGGAAACCTTCTTGCCGCACTGCACCCGCGTCCAATACCCCGCAACCGGCGTCGGGATGTCCATCTCTTTACAAATCCGCTTCAACGCGCTGCTGGATATCCCCAACTCCGCCGCGATCTTCGTGCACGGCCGGGACCAGACGTCCTTGTAGAGCTTGTCGCGTTCGAGAACTGCCATGGCGGGGTGGCTTTTCGTTAGGTTTTACGCTTGGAGGATTTTGAAACGCGGGTGCGGCCAGTGCCAAGCCAGTCGACCATGCCGGACCAGCCTTTGTCGGCGTAAGTTTGGTTGGGATAAGCAGGAATGTCGGGTGGTAGAATGCCCTTTTCCGGCAGATTACCCCTACAAAACTCTTTCCATTCGACACCGCTTTTGAGGCCAAGGTTGTGGGCGAAAACACGGGCCTCAAGGAAAGAGCGGTATTGCCGCAGACGCGCCGCAATCGTTCCCGTGCCCAACCAGTCGCCCCAGTTTACCCATCCTACGACGGCGTAAGTCTGATAGGGTTTTTTCGGAATATCGACGGGCAGCCGACCAAGTCTCGGCATCTCGCCCTTACAGAATGCGCGCCATTCCGATGCTGCCTTGAGCTGGAGGTTGCGAGTGAAGGTGCGTGCGTCGTAAAAGGTTCTGTATTCCCTGAGACGTGGGGCGACGGTTCCTGTCCCCAGCCAGTCGCCCATGCTATGCCAACCGTTATTTGCGTAAGTCTGATTTGGATTGGCCGGAATATCTGGGGGCAGTCGCTCAAGTCGGGCCATCTCGCCTTTGCAGAACGAATGCCATTCATATCCGGACTTGAGTTTGAGACTGCGAGCGAAGGCGCGCGCGTCGCGAAATGAACGGAATTCCCTGAGGCGATGGGCAATGTTTCCTGTCCCCAGCCAGTCTCCGAATCCTATCCAGCCGGTTTCGGCGTAAGTCCGAGCGGGTTTTGCCGGAATATCCGCGGGCAACCGACCAAGTAACGGCATCTCGCCTTTGCAAAACGCAACCCATTCAGATGTGGCTTTGAGCTTCAGGCCGCGAGCAAAGACACGCGCGTCATGAAAAGAACGAAATTCCCTGAGGCGTGGGGCTACATTTCCAGTCCCTAACCAGTCCCCGAAACCTGTCCAGCCATCGTCAGCATAAATTACACTTGGATTCGTCGGAACATCCACGGGCAGCTGATCCAATCCTGGCGTCTCTCCTTTGCAAAACGCATACCATTCCGATTGGCCTTTGAGATTCAGCTTGTGGGCAAATGCCCGCGCGTCATGAAATGGACGGAATTCCCTAAGGCCTGTCGCGATTGTTCGATTCCCCAGCCAGTCGGCCCAGTTCTGCCATCCTAGGTCGCAATAAGTCTGATTTGGATTCCCCGGAATATCCGTGGGTAGCCGACCAAGTAGCGGCATCTCGCCTTTACAGAACGAACGCCACTCCGATGCATACTTGAGTTTCAGATTGCGTGCGAAGGTGCGCGCGTCGTGGAAGATCCTATATTCTCTGAGACGTGGAGCGGTGGTTCCAGTCCCCAGCCAGTCTCCCATACTCTGCCAGCCATCGCCTGCGTATGTCTGATTTGGATTTGCCGGAATATCCGCAGGCAGCCGCCCAAGTTGGGCCATCTCGCCTTTGCAGAACGAACGCCACTCGAATTGATTTTTGAGTCCGATGCCCCGCACAAACGCCCGCGCCTCCTCAAACGGCCGCCATGACAATTTCGCTAGGCGATCCCAGCACTTGAGTTCGATCTCACGCGCAAAATCTTCCAGATTGATTCGTTTCGCAAGTCGTTCATCGATGTCGAACTGCACACTGCCACCGCCCTTGCGCTGCTGCCCTTGGGAAACGCCGCGGAAGTATTCAATGATCCGATCATCGTTGGCGGCGAGGGCGCGGAGGGTGGTGAGGATTTCCTTGAAGGCGGGGGACTTGAAGATGTCGTCCGCGGTGGCGTCGGCGTCGTGGAGGATGGGGACGATGACGTAACCGAATTGTTTGCCGGGAGCGGGGCGCAGGGCGCGGCCGACGGCTTGCACGATGTCCACGGCGCTGCGGCGGGGATCGGCGAAGAGCACGCAGTCGATGCCGGGGACATCGACGCCTTCGGTCAGGCAGCGGGCATTGGTGATGAGGGCGCGTTCGGCGCGGGCGAACTCGCCGATGACGCGGGCGCGGGTGCCGGTGGGGGTTTTGCCGGAGACGTGGAAGGTTTCGAGTTTGCCGTAGCTGCGGAACGATTTGCTGAAGGCGTCGTTGTGGGTCTTGAAGAGTTCTGCGCGTTGGATGCTGCCGTGGAAGGAGACTGCGTGTTGGCTCGGGTATTTCTTCATCGCCTTGCGCAGGGCGATGAGTGAGGCGAGCATATCGGCCTCGATTTCCTTGTTCCACGGGCCTTTATCGGGTCTAACAAAGGTGTTTTTTCGGATCAGTTCCGCGACTTCCTCGCGCGAAACGGCGATGCTGATGATCTTGTAATCGGATAGAATGGGCGGGTCGTATTCCATCGCCCGCTTGAACGAGAGCAGGTGGAAGGTTTCGCCGTAGGTGGCCGGATCGTCCATGCTGAGCACGGTGTCGCTTTGGCCCGCGTAACGCCGCTCGGTGGCGGTCATGAACAGGCGGCGGCGGATTGGCAGGTTCTTGTCGTGCAGCAGGTGGGAGAAAAGTTTCCCGCCATCGCCGACGGTTTTGTGCGCTTCGTCCATGATGCCGAGGTCGAAGGTGAACTTCGCGGCGCGCGCGGCCTTGGCGAGCGCCTCGCCGCTCTGATAGGTGGTGAAGACGACGGTGAGGCCGCGGTGTTTGCGTTTCAGCCAGGCGGCGATTTCCTTGGGTTCGGTGAGGCAGGGCACGCCGAGGTCCTGACGCAGGACGGCCGTGTCCTCGAGCTCGACGCGGCCGGCGGACTCGTCGCTGCAGACACAGATCCATTCGACGGCTTGTTGGTTAGCCATGGTTTCGCGCAGCCAGACTTTGAGCGTTTGGCGGATGAGAGCGAGGCTGGGCACGGCGATGACGATGCGGCGGGCGCCGAGTTCCCCGGCGATCCAATACGCGGTGAGGCTCTTGCCGCTACCGCAGGGCATGATGAGTTTCCCCCGCTTGGCTTTGCCGACGACGAAATGGGCCTGAGCGTCCTTCACCGCGCCCTTTTGGTGCGGACGCGGACGCAGCGGCTTGAACTTCTCCGGATTGTGCGCGAGGTGCGCCCGCAGGCGGGTGAAGAACTCGGCATCGAGTCCTTGCCACACGTCGAGCGCGCAGAAGCCGATCTTCTCCTGATCCTTCAACACATGCGTGATGCGCTCCGTGGTGGAGCAGATGATGCCGAACGTGATCCCACGACAGACTCCGAAGGTCAGGCCGGTGAAGGTGGAGATCTCCCGCCATGTCAGCGAGTGATCGGTCCTCTGCCGATACTTGCATTGGACGGCCCAGAACTGGCCATCGTTGGTTTCCGCGACGAGATCGATGCCCTGGTCGGTGGTGGGGAGGTTGAGCCGCCTTGCTATGGCTTGAGGCACTTCGCTGTAAAGCCAGACGTGCTTGAGCTTGCTGGCATACTCTGGCTCAAGCTGAAGGAATGCTTTGACGAAATGCTCGAACAAGTCGCCCTTCTGCTTCTCAGTGAGCGATTGGCATTTCCGCTGAATGTCTTCCCATGAAGCGCTCTCACGGATGATCGAGCCTATCTCGCTAACGTCGTTGGCTTCGCTCATGGCATCCATTCACTCTATAAGAACAAGCCCGGCGATGTCGGCGTTCACAGGGCGAAAGTCGGCCTCGATGCCGGGTAGGGTAAGGTTCATGGAGGCGGGCTTGCCGGTCCGGTGGGGTGTGGGCATGAGGGCTTTTAGGGCAGGTCTGCGTGGTTGTCGCCAGATTTTACTTTGATTGGGTGAAAAACCCCGGTGCATAGGGCCGTATGGGTGGGGGCGGGGGGCGCTCAAAAAAAAAGGCTCTTTAAAGGAAAAAAATCTCGACACACAGCTGGTGATTTGAGATTTTGCGCGGCAATGCGTGCGGAAATCTTAAGAAGATGGATGTGGGTAGGGGCTCAGAATAGCCTTGGGGTTGGGGCGTGGCGCAGAACACACTGTCTGGCACGATGAGTTCACGTTTGCGCGTTACAATTTGGGACCAAAGACGCAAGCGGCGACTCCGATGGCGAAGATAGCGGCGATGAGCACAGCGCTGGCGGCCAGATCTTTCACGTCGCGGATCATGGGATCGGATTCCCGCGTGACGCGGTCGGCGAGATGTTCCAGCGCGGAATTGAAGGCTTCGGCGATCCAGACGAGAGTCATCGCCAGACCGAGCCAGAGCCAATCAGTGGCGTTCACGTGGAGGAGGCACCCGGCGGTGACTACAACAATCGTGGCGAGCACATGCAGCCGGGCATTGGATTGCGTGCGCACAAGGACCGCCAGGCCCCTGAAGGCGTGGCGGAAACTTTGGAGGCGGCGCAGGAGATAGCGAAGCATGCCTGGGTAAAACGGTTCAGTGCCCCGCTTTGGGACATTACTTTTTCTCTCCCAGGAGCCTGGCCACATTTTCCTCGATTTCCGCAGCCCAGATGTCATAGCCCTTGTTTCCAGGATGGAGGAAATCGCCCATCATGTCCTTGGACATCAGGCCATCGGCACCCAGGAATTTCGCGCCGATGTCCTGATAGATCACCTTGTCGCCATCGGCGAAAGTCTTGATGATGGCATTGGCCTTGTCATTGATCTGGCGCATTTCGCCCGCGGGTTTTTCATCGCGAGGAAAGATCGCCATGAGGAGGATTTTGGCATCGGGGCATTTCGTTTGGAGTTTAGCGATGATGGCCTTCACGCCTGCAGCCGTGTCCTCGGGCTTGTCCTTGCGGTGACCGGTGTTGTTCGTGCCGATCATGAGGACGATGGCCTTTGGTTTCAAGCCATCAAAATTTCCATGATCCAACCGCCAGAGCACATGTTCGGTGCGGTCACCACCGATTCCGAAGTTGGCGGCGTTGCGCTTCGCATAATATTTTGCCCAGGTCTCCTTGCCAGAATGTTCCCAACCCTGGGTAATGGAGTCGCCCAGGAAGACGAGTTCGGCCTTGCCCTCCTTGGACGTTTTATTGAACTGTTCGATGCGGGCCTCCGTCCCCGCGTGCACTTCCGCCTTGAGGGCGGGAATACTGGTATCCTGGGCCATGGAGGAGGCAGCCATGCCAAGCACAGCGGCGGAGAGTAGGGCGATGGAATATTTCATAGGCTGGAAGGGATAGACAGAATTTTACGACGGGTAAACAAATTTGCCGCCCCATCTGCGGTATCCGCCAACAAATGCTTAATATTCGCGATCGAGAAAAGCCTGGAGTTCCTTTGTGGTAAGGCAAGGCTTTTCCAATTTGAAATCGCGGCAGATCAGGAGCTTCGCCGCGCCATCGGTGGGTTTGAGTTCGACGAGGGATCGGTTGAATCTGGTGAGGATGGCCTCACTCGCACCACCATCGAGATAGAGGACATGGGAGTTGGGACGGGCATGGCGCAGCAGGAGACTTCGCATTTCCTGCGCGGCGGCGTCGGAGGGGGAACCCGTGAAGACAAACTGCCAGCCTGAGCGGCTGAAATGCTCGTAGGCATTGATCATGCGGATGTGGTTGACGGGGGCGATGGGGATCTCTGGCGGCGCCTTTCTTTCCGGTCTGGTTGCCGGGCTGGCCATGGCCGTTTCAAGGATGGCCGAGCACTCACCGCCGAAATATTGGAAAATTCTGGCTGCGCGATCAAAATATTCCTTGTCGCCGAGAGTGCGCGCAAGACGGACCAGATTGGAGGCTGCGGTGGCATTTTGACAGAACTCGGATCCTTCATCGCTGGACTTCAATCGCAGGAAAAGGTGCTCCTCCATGGGGCCGTCCCAGTAACCTCCCTTGATGTCATCCCACAACTCCTGATCCATGCGATCCTGCAGCAGCATGGCCTGACTCAGCCATTTGGCCTGCCCGGTGGATTCGTAGAGATTGAGCACGGCATCGACCATCATCGCATAGTCCTCGGCGAACCTTGGCCGGAGGTAGGCATCACTCAGGAAATGATGGTAGGTGAAATCAGCCGCCGCCACCGCCCGCTGATGGAAGGCATTGTCGCCAAGCACATCTCCCGCGCGCAGGAACGCCGAGATCATGAGTGCATTCCAACCTGGAAGGATTTTTTCATCGCGTTGCGGGAGCGGACGCTGTTTGCGCGCTTCGAGCAACTTCCTGCATCCCTGCTGAAATTTCTCCGTCACTTCGGCCTCCGGTAGTTGCAGGGCCGCCGATGCATCGGCAAGGCTTTTGACACGGCGCAGAATGTTTAGCTGGGGAAAGCGCTGTTGCTGAAACTGCATGGTTTCGGCCGGGAGATTCCCCTGCTCGTTGATTCCAAAGACCTCGCCGAACACCGGGGCCGCTTCCGGGCCGACCAGCGTATCAAGTTCCGATTTTTTCCAAACATAATAACTCGCATCAATCATCTCCCCGGCTTTTTTAGGGTCATCACCAAAGGGATTCTCCGCACAATAAAAGCCGCCGTCGCCGGAACTCAGTTCTTTTTCCACGAACTCCAGGGTCTGCCGGGCGATTCCAGCGAACCACGGATCGCCGGTCGCCTGAAAGGCTCTCAGGTAAACATTGGCCAGCTGTCCCTGATCGAAGAGCATTTTCTCAAACTGCGGAACCGTCCAGGCCCTGTCGAGACAGTATCGGTGGAATCCTCCGCCCAGTTGATCCATCATCGCCCCCTCGGCCATCGCACGCAGCGTCTTGCTGACCATCGCCTTCGCCCGCTCGCTCCGCCCGAAGGCCCCGTCACGATTCAGACTCGCATAGTCCAGGAGGAATTCCAGCATGGGGGCGCCGTGGAATTTGGGCGTCATGGAAAATCCGCCGTATTGGGGATCGAATTGTGCGCCCAATTTCTCGTACGCGAAATCCAGCATCGTCCGGTCCAGCCGGCTTTTGCCATCCCCCAGGTTGACCAACTCAAGGGCTTTGACCAGCAGCGTGGTCTGGTTAACGGCCTCGCGTTCGATGTAGGCGTGATCATCCCGCCACAGGCTCTGCACATTCTCGGCAGTAACCTGAAAACTGGGAGCGCCCTCCTGACGCACCGCGGGGAGATAGATCGCGGATCGCACCGGTTGCCCAGTCGGTGTCAGCCAGCAATGCAAGGGCCAGCCACTGCGCTTGTTAATGACGAACGCATGGCGCATGAAACTCCCGTTGAGATCCGGACGTTCCTCACGATCTACCAGAACGCAGATGAAATGCTCGTTTAGATAAGCTGCCACGGCGGGATCCCGATACGTTTCAAGCTGCATTTTGAGCGTCCATGGGCAGGAACTATAGCCGATGCAGAGCAGAATTAATTTTCCCTGCTCCCTGGCCCGCTGGAATGCTTCCTCGCCCCACGGCCTCCAGGCCACCGGATCGTTGGCGAAGCGTTTCAGGAAGGGCGACGTCTCGCCGGACAGAAAATCTTCCGGCCCCTTGATCGATTGCAACGGGACGGCATCAGCCGCTGCCAGCCAGCAGCACAGGCAGAGGAAAATGAGCAAATGGACGGAACGGAATCGCGGGGAAGGCATGGAAACCCATTGAAAATCAGGTTTTACCGATCCCCAAATGGTAATTTGGCTCAAAATCGCCCCGTTTTCCCCGGAATCGGCCGCTCCCGGGCGAATTTCTCTTTGCGTTTTGGGAAGAGCACGCTTAAATCGCCGCCCTCCCCGGTCAGGCCACCCAGGATTCCCCCTGAGCGGGTTCCTTTTTTACCACCCTCCGGAGGCCCTATTTCTATGAACAAGATCCAACAAATTCACCGTGAAAACATGAAACCTGAAGCCCTCGACGTCAACGTCGGGGACACTGTCAAGGTGCACAGCCGCGTGCTCGAAGGCGGCAAGGAGCGTATTCAGATCTATGCCGGCATCGTCATCGCCCGTCAGGGCATCGGTGTCAGCCAAAACCTCACCGTGCGGAAAATCTCCTACGGTGAAGGTGTGGAGCGCGTCTTCCCCATCCATTCCCCCAAGGTTGCCAAGGTGGAAGTCACCAAGCGCGGTCAGGTTCGCCGGGCCAAGCTCAACTACCTGCGCAAGCGCCAGGGCAAGGACGCCACGACCGTGAAGGAAGTGAGCCGCGTCGTCCCGGCCTAATTTTTGCCACTACCAATTCCCCCCAAGCAACAGCGCCCAGTCCCCACGGACCGGGCGCTTTTGTTTGCCGTGCGACCCATCCGCGCCTGCATCCAGTTTATGAGGGATGAGCCGATTGCAGGGGTGCTCAATAGGGAAGCACCTGAGGATCGGTGGCATTTTTTGATTCGCGTTTTGGAGTGAACTGGCGTTATTTCGGATGTAAATGCTTTCCCCCCTCACCTCCCCTCATGGCGCGTCGTAAAAAATCATCCTTCAATCCGTGGATTCTCATCGGGGCTGTCGCCCTTCTGGGAACGGTGGCTGGCGGCTATCTAATGATGCGTGGCAAGTCATCGGAGTCTTTTTCCGGAACGACGAAACTGGACCCCACCGAATACGTCACGAATGCCATGAGCATGCAGGGCAACACCTACCAGGTCACCGCGAAGGTCAAGGATCAACTGCGCTACACCGACAGCGGTCGCCTCTACGCCATGGAGGCCAAGGATGAGAAGAATGGCCAGATGGTGGATCTGTCCATGCTCTTCCCTGCTTCGCTTGCTTCCGAATCCATCCAGGTCGGCCAGGAACTGACCGTGAAGGTTCAGGTCGAACGCAACGCCATTCTCCGAGTGCTCGAACTTAAACGCTCCTAATTCCCATGAAAACCCTCCTTTGCTTCAGTGTCACCCTGCTCGCCCTGGCCCCGACCCAGGGTCAAGTCTTCGATGCAGGCGCCCCCTCCGGCGGTGGCGGTCAGAATACGACCATCAACAACTCCCAGCCCAAACCGGCCAACAATCAGTTTCTGGGAAATGACACCCCATTCTTCGATCCGGGCAGCGAAACTGCCACCTGGAATGGCAAGGCCTGGAACGTGACCAACAACCGGCTCTTCCGCGGACGTTTCGAGAAATACCTCTCCGCGCCCGAGGACAATTCGGAAAAGGACCAGGCCTACCGCAAGGTCATGCAGGAAATCATTTCCGCCCTGACTCCCAAACAGGGCACTGTGGTCGGCCAGGGCGTGCAGCTCAATTTCAGCAAGGCTGTGGGCCTGATGCCGATCGCCGCTGAGTTCCCCATCGATGCCCGGCTCTGCGATGCCATTGCCAGCGCCATTTACACCGTCTGGATGGTGCAGAAAAATGAGGAGGCCATGGTCGCCGCCAACAAGGCGATGCAAAAGGAAATCGACAACCTCGCACTGCGCGTGGAAGTTGGATCGGAAGGACCGACCCTCGCTCCCCAGAAGGAGAAGGATGCCAAGGCCCAGAAAAACGGCAGCCCCGCTCCCAAGCCGGCCGGCGGCGCAGGCGGCGGAGCCTCCTCGGATGTGGCCGGGTTCACCCGGCTGGGCATCGACATCAAAAAGATCACCGAGCGCGA